>JBCCHR010000207.1:0-5794 GCA_039028655.1 Bacteroidota bacterium | reverse complement strand
CAACTACCCGCTCCGTGCTTCCGTAAAACATCCCCTTAACCCCCTTCAAAGGGGGAATTCAAATTATCCCACCTCTGACTCCCGACTCCCGACTTCGGACTTCCGAACGTCAGCTTCGTGCTTCGAGCTTCGTGCTTCGTGCCATTTTCAGTGTTCAGTGATCAGTGGTCAGTGGTCAGTTGGCAAGAAATAACACCGTCACTCCCGACTTCGGACTTCCGACTTCGGACTTCCCGCCTTATCTTTAAAAAAATTTCCAACCCCTGTCATACAAACCCGTATTTCGGCAGACTAATAGACAGCCAATGGACAAGAATCAACTGGAACCTCTTTTGCGACAGCATCATCAGGCGGCCTTTTTTTGGGCGTTGCAGTTGTGCAGGTACCAGGACGATTCGGCCCGGGAAGTATTGCAAATGACTTATTTGAAGATCTTAGAGAACAAAGCGCGCTACAATCAGCAATCGAGTTTTAAGACCTGGTTGTTCTCGGTCATTCGTTTTACCGCCTTCGATTTCCTCAAGAATCAGCGACACCATGGTTCCCTGGAGCATCTGGAAATTGCAGACGACACACCGGCCCTGGAAACCGAGCTCGACCTGGTGCCTTTCCTGAAAAAACTTCCGGAACGGCAACAACAGGTACTGCTCCTCGCCTTTTACCACGATCTGTCGCTTTCGGCCATTGCCGAGGTGCTGGATCTGCATGTTGGCAGTGTGCGAACGCATTACCAGCGAGGAAAAGACGGGCTGCGTACACTCCTAAAACCTATCAGATCATGAATGAAAACAAAGACATACAACAGCTGTTTGAAACCCTGAAACAAAAGGATCGCGAAACCCATGAAGTGCCTGACTTCGAGAGCCTGATCGCTCCCCAAAAGAAGCGTTCGTTTCATTTGTGGCGATATGCCGTAGCTGCCGCTGCCGTGCTCGTACTGGGTTGGTTTGTATTCACTCCCGACGCTGAGAATGAGGTGTATCCAAGTGATTTTGAGCTTAGCCTGGAGTATGTTGGTGAACCTGATGACACCGACCCCCTATTGGCCGAAAATCCCTCTTTTTATGAGTGGGAAGCCGAAACCGATGTATTAATTAAAGAATTTGACGACTAAAATTTATACCCATGAAAAAGTTAACCCTATTACTCACCATCTTGTTCGTAAGCACCACCGTTTTTGCACAGGATGCCTTTACCAAAGACCTTTTCTCTGCCGACAATATCATGAAATACCAGAGTGAGATCGACCTTACCAAAGCCCAGAAAAAGAAGATCAAAGAGCTCTATAACGAAGGCAACGCGGCCTTTACCAGTGCCAAATGGGACCTTTCCGAAGAAAAAGAAAAACTGGATAAAATGTTGGAAGCGTCTCAGGTCGACCTCAATGCTACCTTGGCCCAAATGCGTGAGGTTACCCAACTGGAACAGGAACTCAAGATCTCCCGCCTGGGCACGCTCATCAAGATCAAGAACGAACTTACCCCCGACCAGCAAACGGAATTGAAATCCCTCGTTACCGAAAAAGACACCAAGCCCTTCTTTGTGACCACCGACATCAACGATGAAAAGAAGATCAAGCTGCAAGTGAGCGGCTCCAAGTTCTCGAAGGCCAAACCGCTCTACGTGATCCTGGGCAAACGCGGCAATAGGACTATTAGCAGCGCGGAGATGGAAGAGATCGATCCCAGAAAGATCGAGAGCATCTCGGTGCTAAAGGATAATTCGGCCATCAGGCTCTATGGCGTCAAAGGAAAGAATGGTGTGATCGAGATCAAATTGAAAGAGGAAAAATAACTGCAAACTTTGTTCCTCAAAAAAGAACCGGCTCACATGGGCCGGTTTTTATGTTTTTATGTGAACTAAATGCTAATCCCCCGAGTTGGGACCCAATTCGCCGGTATAGCTTATCGACGTTCGTTGGGTGCTGTAGACCCGCACCGTGGCGCGTTTGCTGCCCGTGATGGTCATATTCACGTTGTATTTTTCGGTGCCTTCCTTCATTTTGAAATTCACCTCCGTGCGATTCTTGCGCTCGTTGTATTCCACCGTATAGTCTTCCGGAACACCCTTGAATTCAATAGCCGCATCGTTATAGCCTCCCACCTTGGGAGCCATTTGTCGGGTGCCGTAATACGGCAGGTACACCTCCAGGCTGTCGCCTTTTTTCTTTACATAACTCGCACTGCCGATCAGGTTAATACGCCCTGCCCTGCTCTCGAAGGGCAGCAGGTTGCTGTTCCCTAGTTGGGCCAACTCGTTGGTCATAAGCGGGCGCGCCCATGCCAATTGTATCTCGTAGTCTCCATTTTCAACTAAGCTTTTAGTTGCTTCGGAATTTCTCTGGGTCACCGCGTCCTGGCCACTTTTACAGCTCACCAGCAGTACCAAGCCCAGTATCCACACATACTTTTTCATCTTTTTTGTTTTTTCTGAAGGAGTGACAACAATCATACCTAACTCCCTTGTGTTCATAAAGATACAATAGAATTGTTTCAGAAAAAAGAAACAAAATGTTAAGGAGCACATCTGCTTTAACTACCCCTATTATTTTTTTGTTGGACGTTTTAGAATTTCGTAACTTAATTACAAATACGAATTATGGATATCAACTACGAATACAACGGTGTAAAAGCCAGTGAGCGACTGGAGGTTTTTACAGGCAAGCGGATGCAGAAATTGGTGGACCGCAACGACGAGATCGTGGCCATCGACGTGTATTTTAAAGCCGAAAAGACTTCCGAAGAGAATGCAGGCAAGATCAACGGTATCCGCCTTAATGTGCCCGGCACTACCCTATTCGCCGAAACCTCGGCCGGTAGTTTCGAAAATGCCATTTCAGAAACGGTGGACGAACTCCAACGGCAACTGCGAAAGTATAAGGCAAAACTGCGCCGTCGTTGATGCGGCCCGTCACTCTTCAGCATAAAAAAACCACATCCCCGTAAGGATGTGGTACTTCACATGAATATAACCTGGTTAGTCTATTCGTTCAAATATTCGGCGAAATAATCCATCAATTCCTCTTTGAGGTCGTAATGCATCTTGATATACTGTCGCATATCGCTTCGCAAGGCATTATGTTCGTTCTGTATGCGAGTGTTTACCTCATCATCATACTCCTCGGTCGTGCTCAACGGCTTGGCCTTGGCACGGTGTTTTAATTTGGAGATCGCAGATTTTTCGATTTCGATCCGGTTTTGGTAGATCTCTAACTTCTTACGGGTGTCCTTACCGAACTCCTTTCTGGCAATCTCTCCGAGCTTTTCCTTGAACAGGTCCATTTCCTGGTAGTGAAAACGCAACTCACGCCGCCAGGCTTCCCTGTTGAACTCAAGCTCACTTAAATTTTCTTGTTTTGTTAGCATACTCTATTTGTATTAGGGTTGACATTATTAATTAGGTTATCTAGGAAACCAGTTCGTTACTGGCTGTTAATTCGTTTTGTACGTTCTTGGGAACGGATTGGTAACTGTTGAATACCGAGGTAAAGTTGGCCCTACCCTGCGTTAACGAACGCATCTGGGTAGAGAAATTGCTCATCTCCGCCTTTGGGATCAGGGCTTTCAGCAGTTGATATCTATCTTCGGAAGTCACTCCCTGGATCAATCCGCGACGCGACTGCAGGTCGGTCATCACATTCCCCACCATGGCTTCCGGCACCTTGATGGTCACCTCCTGGATGGGCTCTAATAATTTCGGATTTGCATTCAGGAATGCTTCCTTGAAGGCATGCGCCCCGGCGATCTTGAACGAAATATCGTTGGAATCTACCGCGTGCATCTTGCCGTCATAAACCATCACACGGATATCGCGTGCGTAGGATTGTGTGAGCGGTCCGGATTCCATCACCTCAAGGATGCCCTTCATGACAGAAGGCAGGTAGCGGGTGTCGATCACCCCTCCGACGATGCAGTTATAAAAAACCAACTTCCCACCCCAGGGCAGATCGTTCTCTTCTTTTCCACGGATATTGAACCCTTCCGGCTCCTCCATGCCCTCGTACCATGGCTCGATCTTCATATGCACCTCACCAAACTGCCCGGAACCACCGGACTGCTTCTTATGGCGATAGTTGGCCGTCGCCGCACGCTGTATGGTCTCTCGATAGGAGATCTTGGGCGTGGCAAAGGTGGCGTTCACCTGGTATTGGTTCTTCAGGGCCCATTTCACGGTTTGTAAATGCAATTCGCCCTGGAAGCCTACAATAGTTTCATGGGTTTCTGAATTGTATTTCAAGTCCACCGTGGGGTCCTGACTGTGAATGCGCTTTAAGGCATCGTTCAATTTTTCCTCCTGGGCATTGTCCTCCGCAAATGCTGCCTTCTCCACCCTCGGTTGCGGGAACTGAATAGGCCGTACCGTTGGACCGTCTGCTTTGCTGTTCAACGTATCCCCGGTATGGGTGTGTTTTAGTTTGGTCGTGGCACCAATGTCGCCCACCTCCAATTTCTGAACGGGGTGCTTCACCTTTCCGTCCATAATAAAGAGTTGGTTAATGGCCTCTACTTCCCCACTCCCTTTGTGGTATAATTTGTCGTTTACATTCACCTCACCCGAAAGCACCTTAAAGAAAGAGAACTGTCCGGAATTGGCGTGGTGCAGGGTTTTAAACACAAACAACGTAGTATCTCCATCAGCATCAGGGGTGATAGTATCTCCCTCTACGCTTTGTTCAGGTACCAGATCGGCCGCTGAAGGCGCTACGTTGTCGATAAAGCCCATAAGGCGTCCGCTACCCATGTCCTTGAGTGCCGACATGCAGAATACCGGGAACAGGTCGTAGTTGAGCATCCCCAGTTTGATTCCTTTTCGCAATTCGTCCTCGTTGAGTGTGCCCTTGTCGAAGTACAGTTCCATCAATTCCTCGTCGTTCTCGGCTGCTTTTTCTACCAGTTCGTTATGCAACTGATCTGCACGGTCCTTGTATTCGTCCGGGATGGGAACTTTTTCTGGCTTCCCTCCTTCCGGACCAAACTTGTAGCACTTCATCTTCAATACATCTACGATGCATTGTGCCCCGTCGATCATGATAGGAAACTGGATCACCACGGCATTGTTTCCAACCAATTGCTTCAAACTTTGTACACTGTCGTCGTGATTGGCCTTCTCGTCATCGATCTTGTTGATCACAAATACAGTGGGTTTGTGGTATTTGTTGATATAATTCCAAATGATCTCTGTCCCAATATCTGCACCGTGCTTTCCATCGATCACGGTCACAATGGTATCGGCCACTCGAATGGATGAGATGATCTCCCCCAAAAAGTCGTCCAAACCCGGGGTATCGATGATGTTGATCTTATAATTGCGCCACTCTGTATGCAAAGGTGTGGCAAAGATGGACGTCTCTCGTTCGTGTTCTATTTCGTGGAAGTCGGACACCGTATTATGTTGTTCTACGGTACCCCTTCTATTCAAAAGACCAGCTTCAAAAAGCATGGTCTCCGCTAAAGTTGTTTTTCCTGAATGGTGTTCGCCGACGAATACGACGTTTTTGATGTGCTTGTTGTCGAATACTTTCATATATCAAGAATTATATGTGTAAGCAGACTTGGCGAATTGGAGCAATTCCCTACCTAACTTAAAATGAGACTGGTGAGCAATTAAATTTAAGAAAAATAAATAGGGATGAAAAATTATTTGGAAGCTATTTCGCCTTTTCGGCAACGGTGACTTTAATAAGAAGTATTTTTGCAGTATGTCCACCACCAAGCAAACCTCCCAATTCGAATTTGTCGCGCTCATGGCCTCTCTCATGTCAGTGGTAGCCCTGGCCATCGACGCTTTGCTTCCT
>JBCCHR010000206.1:0-5823 GCA_039028655.1 Bacteroidota bacterium | reverse complement strand
GATGAACATATCGTAGAAAATAAAGAATTGAATATATGGGAAGCCTTGATTCCGGTGATCGCTCTGGTGATCATGCTGTTCTATAACGTGGGCTATGCCTTTGGAGACGATGCACTAAGTGGAAGTAATCAGTTCATATTGCTTATGGGAGCCGCAATTGCCGCAGTAGTGGGAGCTTTCAATAAAGTGAGGTACAAACAAATGTTGGAAGAAGTAGCCGAGAACGTAAAATCCACCACGGGCGCGCTGCTCATTCTTTTGATGGTAGGTGCTTTGGCCGGTACATGGCTCATTAGCGGTATCATACCAACAATGATCTACTACGGACTCCAGATCCTAAACCCAACCATTTTTCTGGCTTCCTGTGTGGTGATCTGCGCCATTATTTCCATCGCGACCGGTAGTAGTTGGACTACATCTGCAACTGTGGGAATTGCCCTGATCGGGATCGCAGAAGCATTGGGGATATCCCTGGGAATGACCGCAGGTGCCGTACTCTCCGGAGCGTATTTTGGCGATAAACTTTCTCCGCTAAGCGACACCACCAATCTTGCACCTGCCATGGCAGGCACCGATCTGTTTACCCACATCAAGTATATGACCTTAACCACGGTTCCTACCATTACCGTCACGCTCATTGTGTTTATTCTTATCGGACTAGGGCTGGATCCCGAAGGTGTCGCCGATACCGATGCAATCCTAACATCCATAGACGCCTCCTTCAATATCAGCCCATGGCTGTTCGTGGTTCCCATTTTGGTAATCGTGATGATCATTCGAAAAACACCTCCATTGATCGCTCTTTTGGTAGGTACATTGTTGGGAGCGGTCGCCGCATTGTTGTTCCAGCCTGATATCGTAAGAACCATAGGCGGAGGAGATGCCCTGGACTTTACTACGGGCTACAAGGGGATTATGAATGCAATCACGGTAGATACTGCTGTCGCTACTGATAACGAAGCACTCAACGACCTCTTCTCTGCCGGAGGAATGAGTGGCATGCTGGGCACCATCTGGCTGATCATCTGTGCCATGGTTTTTGGTGGTGTTATGGATGCGATTGGAGCCCTTTCACGCATTAGTAAGGCATTGTTAAAACTGTTCCATACCACCTTCGGCCTTTTTGCAAGTACGGTTGCCAGTTGCCTTGCACTTAATGTAACGGCCAGTGATCAATATCTAGCCATTGTGGTTCCCGGAAAAATGTACAGCAAGGCGTTTGAGGACAAAGGGCTGGCTCCGGAAAACCTGTCACGAACCCTGGAAGATTCCGGAACGGTTACCTCCGTGTTGGTTCCCTGGAACACCTGTGGTGCTTATCAAAGCGGTGTGCTGGGTGTACCAGTGGTCGATTACTTCGCCTACGCTATTTTCAATTGGCTGAGTCCCTTCACCACCCTGTTATTTGCGCTGTTCAAGATCAAGATCAGAATGCTCGCAGGCAAGTCGCCTGTTGATGCGATGGAGAGCTAGTAGGTTTTCTTCGGAATACATCCCGCGAGTATCATTATGTGTTTTTATCGAAATGCACTTCGAAGTTGTTTATGGACGAGAATTGATCCTTGGATTATGATTTTTTTTGGTTTATAACTGAATGGGATTGCGTATTTTTATACTCGAATTTAAAACACCTCAACATGGCCTCAATAACACTAGGCGGTAACCCTGCCGAAACCATCGGAACACTCCCCGCGGTGGGCAGCACCGCAAAGGATTTCACCCTATCATCTTCTGATCTTGGAAGCAAATCCCTCAGCGATTACGATGGAATGCGTAAGATCCTGAATATCTTCCCTAGCGTGGATACCGGCGTATGTTCTGCATCGGCAAGACGCTTTAACCAGGAAGCGTCCAACCTTGAAAATACCAAAGTACTTTGCATCTCGAGAGACCTTCCATTTGCACAGGCGCGATTCTGCGCGGCCGAAGGCATTGAAAATGTGGAAATGCTCAGCGACTTTAAAGACGGAAGCTTTGGGAAGAACTATGGGCTGGAGATCACCAAAAGTGCCTTTGAAGGACTTCACTCCAGGGCGGTGATCGTACTGGACGAAAACAACAAGGTGTTGTACACCGAGCAGGTTCCCGAGATAGGACAAGAACCCGATTACCAGGGGGCGATAAACGCACTCTAATGTGGAATACCTTTATCGGTAAACGGATCAAGGGGTTTCGTTACGCCGCCAAGGGCGCGTGGATGCTCCTCAAAAAAGAGCCCAGCATCCAGGTGCAGGCGTTCGTGGCCGTGGTGATGACAGGCGCCGGATTCTATTTTGATATTTCCACTACCGAATGGATACTGCAGATCTTCGCCATCGGATTGGTGATGAGTATTGAAGGCCTCAACACGGCTGCCGAGGAAATAGCAGATTTCATCCACCCTGATTTCAACAAAAAAATAGGATTTATCAAAGATGTGGCCGCAGGTGCAGTTTTTTTTGCAGCGATCGCTGCCGTCATCATTGCATGCCTTATTTACATTCCCAAGTTCTAAAAAACCACCCAAATGGGTGATTGACAGGTAATTGGTTGCGCTGTAAGTTTATACTTCAGAATAATATCTGTACTTTTAAGAAGTAGTTCAACTTACAAAACCAATTCATTATGAGATCTTTAGCAATACTGATCTGCTTTTATTGTTTCACCCTGTGCGGTTATTCACAAGGTGACTCTTCCTCCCCAATTATCTTTATTTACGACGCAAGTGGCTCCATGTGGGGCCAGATGGACGGCAAAACCAAAATGGAAATCGCCTCGGAAGTGCTTTCCACTTCGGTAGCGAAATTAGGGGCCGACCAATCGATCGGATTGGTTGCCTACGGACATCGCCAGAAAGGTGATTGCCGGGACGTCGAGACCCTGGTTGCGATGGATAATCGATCCAAAGACGCGATCGATTCAGCATTAAAAAAAGTAAAACCACTTGGGAAGACCCCGCTGGCCTATTCGGCTCAATTGGTCATTGATGAGCTTCGCACCACTAAAAAACAGGCCACGATCATCCTCATTACCGACGGCATCGAATCCTGTGACGGGAACATCTGCGAAGTGGTTCGCGCCGCCAAGGCCGAAGGCATTAATTTTCTACTGAACATTGTAGGCTTCGGTCTCAAAAAGGGAGAAACCGAGCAGCTGGAATGTGCTGCCAATGCCGGAGGTGGCAATTACTACGACGCAGCCAACGCTGCTGCGCTGGGTGATGTGCTCACAGAAGCTACTGAACAAACCGTCGACAAACCCGCCGGAAATGTTTCGGTCTACGCTACCAAAAATGGTGAGGCTATTGACGCCTACGTGAAGGCTTATGATATGGTAGCTAAGCGCAAACCCATTGCCGTACGAACCTACCGGGATACGGGTTACGTCTACCTGCCTCCAAGCACCTATAACCTCGAGGTAAAACCACTGGAAGGAAGCGATGTCGATGCGATCGTTGTTGAAAACGTACAAAGTTTTGAAGATAAAATTGTACACAGGGATGTAAGCTTCGATGGTGGCAAATTCGTGATACGTACCACCAATAACGGTGAAGGACAAGACAGCTCGTTAAAGGTGTACAAGCAAGACGGCACCAGGGTCGCGGCCGGACGAACTTACGCCAAATCAAAAACGGTTGAAGTAAATCCAGGAACCTACGATATAGAGGTTCATGGCTTGCAGATATTTGGACTCGATGTAAAGCATCGTATCGAGGACGTGGTGATACAAGCCGGAGAAGAAAAAGAAGTGATTCATGATTTTAAAACCGGGATCGCTAATCTAGGGGTTTCCGAAAATGGCACCTTGATCGATTGTACGGTGTCCATTTACGATGCCGCGACCGAAACGAGCATTGTTGGTCGGAGAAGTTATACCTCACCTAATTCCAACCCAAGGGCCTTTGTACTCAATCCGGGAAATTACAAAGTTCGATTGAGAGGTCGTAAGAACGGAAAAGATCAAATCAAATGGTTTGAATTTACTGTTAAAGCGGGCGAGTCATTCACCAAAATGTATGATTGGTAATTATGAAAAAGCTACTTAAACCCGCAAGCATCGCCTTCTATTTTTTGATGTTAATCGTATTTTTTCTAGTTGGAGTTTACGTTGCAGGATGGCTGGAGGCTGGTAAAAACCAAGGACTGGCAGGAGGAGCGATCGTTTTGGGATGGGGAGTGCTCTTTGGCGGAATTGCCTTCATTTTGTCCTTTTTCATCGCTCGTTACGCTTCACATAAAAATGTAGTTCGATGCAATTGGATATTGCTCGTTATATTGATCGCCACTTATGGAGTAACTCATTACGGCTATTTGGAAAACAAGAAGCAGAAAGAAGAAGATCCCGTAGAGAATAATTTGAAACCAAAGCCAACCACACCTGCCGCCGAGGCGGAGGAGCCCACGGCGATGCTGAGTCCAACCTTACGTTTACGCATTCCGCGCCAGCCGTTGCAAGCCAAGATGGAATCCAGTATGGGAATGGGGTATTTTACACCGAGTTTTTATGAGGAACGAACGCTATACTTTTACGGAAATCTCAATTTGGAAAAATCCCTGATGGAGCATCTACCTGTGGACAGCATTACCTTCAAACGCAATAAATATAACCAGTTCGAGATAGCCACGGCACCCCCCTGGTTGGTTCCCGACATTCTAAAGATGGACTACGACCTGTTGTATTTCAGAATAAAAAGTGTGTTTCAGGAATTCGTGGAAGTAATCGTTAATACAACCAATGACCGCACTGCGTTTGTAAGCAGAAGTGCTGGTAAGATTCGATATTGGGCCGACTTCCTTTTGGGTGTTAATTCTGTGGAATTCTTGCCAAATTCCGGAGAGCAGGTACGAGCACGACCATTTGAAGCGGCGAGTACCGTTGGCACAACGTACGAATTCATGCGACCGCTCAGGATTCAGAATGATTGGATGCAGGTGCTTTTGGTCGATGGAGAATTCCAAACGAAAGCCAAGGGATGGATTCGCTGGAAAAGGGATGGACAGTTGTTAATTCTATACAATTTATTGAGTTAAATCTTTTGATAACCCCTGTAAAACTTGACTTTTAACTTTTCTGCATTCTGAAAAATTTTATGTAGTTTGTCACGTTTAGTAATTGTAATTTTACACAACGACAACGCATCCTTTCATGGCGAAGAAAAAGACCGCAAAATCCAAAAAATCACGATCTGCGCGTAAAAAAGTATCCTTTTCACTTTCCAGACAGCAAAAAATCATTCTGGGTAGTGCCTTCATCATTTTGGCCCTGGCCATGTTCTTTTCCTTTGTCTCCTATTTCTTTTCCTGGAAGGCAGACATGAGCATCGATGGCTTGGACGGTGATGGTGAAGCCGCCAATTGGCTCACTGTGGTAGGCAACTTTTTAGGCGATCTCTTTATTCACAAAGGTATTGGCATTTCGGCCTTCATCATAGCATTCCTGGTAGGGCTTACCGGGGTGTATTTCTTTTTCGACTATGCCCGAAAACAACTGCTCACCTTTTGGTTTTGGGGATTGATGATGGCCCTTTGGTTATCGGTGTTTTTTGGATTTTTCAGCGACACCAATACGATGTTCAGTGGTGTCACTGGGTTCGAGATCAACGACCTTTTACAGCAGTATATGGGATTGATCGGTACCATACTGTTAATGACCTTCCTGGCAATCGTTTACATGGTCATTCGGCTTAAAATGACGCCGGAGAAAGTTTCCGCCGCCATCGGCCGAACCAAGAAGGAGATCGTTGCCGATTTTTCTTCGGAAGAAGAACCGTCTGCAGAAGTAGAGCGAAGCGATTACGAAAAGGAAGTGGTTGAAACCCTGGTCACCGAGCCCGAACCGGAGCCG
>JBCCHR010000205.1:0-5871 GCA_039028655.1 Bacteroidota bacterium | reverse complement strand
CGGATTTGCCCTCGTGGCCACTTTGTTTACTTCCTGTTATCAGGAGGTGGTTGTTGTAGACCCAATTATCGATCCGGTACCTGCGATCACTCTTGGAGAACTTTTAAACTCCCAGGAGCTGTGGTATGTGGATATCAATCGCTCCAACGCGACGGGTGAGATCACTTTCATGCAAATGGCCTTTACCCTTTCGTTTAGAAATGGAAATGTCTTTGCCAACAACAACCTGGTAGGAATTGGCGAACAGGGATATGGGTTCGGGATCGACGTGGGATATTTCAACACCTTCGATTTCATTTTGGACATTTCCCACGATATCGATGGGTTCCATTCCTTTGAGGTTACCCAGCTCAACGATCGGGAGATCGAGCTGTTCCACCCGGGATTTGGTGTGAGCTATGTATTGGTTGGTTACCAGCGTAGTAACTTCGATTACGACCTGTTGTTCTACGAGAACATCCACTACTTTGTGCAGGAGTATACTACCTGGGAAAAAACGTATACCAGTCCGTATGGCGATCCCAACGAGTTTGACAACGAGAATTTCCTGCAGTTCCTTCCGGGAGGCGGCGACGGCAACTTTAGAAGTTCGCAGGATTTGATTGGTACGCCTATCAACGATATTTTCTGGGACTATACCGGGATCTATAATATCGACGATGTACCGGGAGATCTGTACACGAAATATTTAACACTAGATTATGACTTCCTGGGCAATGAATACTTCGAACTCAACGTTATTAATGATAACACGATCGAATTATTCCACGATCCATCAGGGACGCTCTATCGATTTAGAGGCCGTGGATACATTCAGTTGAAACATCAAGAAGGAAAATTAAGGCTTTCAAAAGCCCAGATCGCAAAACAATTGAAGAAAATTAGCGTTCTGTAAAGTATACAACGATTTTGGTTGGTTATTTAGTTGAAACCGTTAGACTCAATCTTTGAGTTTGGCGGTTTCTTTTTTATGGCGTTCCATGAAGTAGTCATGAAGTGAGCTACGCTCTACTTCATTGGCACTTCACGGGCGGGCTTTCGGTAGTCGCAACGGCCTGCGGCCATGTGCTCTGCAATACCTCAATCCCTAACGCAAACACCCAACGTTAACCATAGTTCGCCGCTTCGTGCTTCGCGCTTCGTGCTCCGTGCTTCATCCACCGAAGCCGTTCGAAGGTGGGGACTCACCTGTAAAAATTCATCTCATCCAGGTAGGTCCACACGCTTTCGGGCAACATGGGCCTGATGTTCTTCCCGGCCTTAATGCCATTGCGTATGAAGGTAGAAGAAAGTTCCATAATGGGTGCGTTCACCCGATGGATATGTGGATGCCCTTCGAAGCGATGTTCCACCTCGCCTTCCGAAACACGAGGATAAACATATAGTTGGTAGCGTTCGAGGATCACCTCAAAATTCTTCCACTTGTGAAAGCTTTTCAGGTTGTCCTCGCCCATGATCAGGCAAAATTCGTGCTCCGGATATTGCTCCTCCAGATGTGCCAGGGTATTCACCGTATAGTTGGGCTGGGGCAGGTCAAATTCTATGGTGCTCGCCTTCAGTTTTGGAAAGGGTTCCAGCGCAATACGCACCATGGCCAGCCGGTGGACGTCGTCCAGTAGTGTTTTCTTTTTCTTGTGTGGGTTGTGAGGGGTTACCACCATCCAGACCTCGGCCAGGTCACTTTCCTCCGCCATATAATTGGCAATGATCAAATGCCCGGAATGTATGGGATTGAAGGTCCCGAAATAGAGTCCTATTTTCTTGGAAGTCGCCATTTATTCTTCTTCAGAGGTAACCTGTGCGATGTGCGCAGCTACCAGTTGTTCGGCCTGCGCCAAAGCATTGGGGAGTTCATCGTTCACAATGATGTGATCGAATTGAGGTGCCGTGACCATCTCGATGGATGCCTTGGCTACCCGCATGTTGATCTTTTCCTCGCTTTCTGTCTTACGCTTTTTGAGTCGGATCTTCAATTCGTCCACACTCGGCGGTTTTACGAACACGGCCAGGGTTTGTTCCGGGTATTTCTTTTTGATCCGGAGTCCGCCAACCACATCGATATCGAAGATCACATTCTTGCCCAGAGCCCAAATACGTTCCACTTCAGACTTCAAGGTTCCGTAGAAGTTATCACGGTACACTTCTTCCCACTCCAGGAAGTCGCCGTCTTTTATGTGTTGTTTGAATTGTTTGAGACTCATAAAATAATAGTCCTCCCCCTCTTTTTCACTGCCTCTTGGGGCACGGGAAGTGGCCGATACCGAGAACTCAAGGTTCAAGGCGTCTTGCGCTAGTAAATGCCTAACGATGGTGGTCTTACCACTGCCGGAAGGCGCCGAAAAGACGATTAGTTTTCCTCCCTTCATTACAGTACGTTTAGCGCTTGTTCCTTGATCTTTTCCAATTCGTCTTTCATCTGAACCACCAGTTGCTGCATGGGAGCGAAGTTGGCCTTACTGCCTATGGTGTTGATCTCGCGTCCGATCTCCTGAGAAATGAATCCTAATTTCTTACCATTGGAAACGTTGAGAGCCAACGTCTCCTTGAAGTAATCCAGGTGGTTTTTCAAGCGCACTTTTTCCTCGGTAATGTCGTATTTCTCCAGGTAGTAGATCAATTCCTGCTCAAAGCGGTTCTCATCTACGTTTTCCTTTAACTCCGATACGGCTTTTCGCAACTTTTCTTTCACATTCTCGATCCGTTGCGGATCGATCTCGACTACCTGTTCCAGCAGTCCCGCTATATTGTCAACTCGTAATGCGAATTCCTTTTCAAGAGATTTTCCTTCGTCGATGCGGTATTGGGTAAGAGCGCCAATCGCTTCATCAAGGGCCTCCTGTATCTTTTTAAATTCGGAAGGATCGATCTCTTCACGTTCGGTTTTCATGGCATCCGGAAGCCGAATGGCCATCTTGAGAAGCTCGATCTCGTCTCCATTCACCACCTGTTTTAACTGGTTGATGTATTGGTTCACCACATTGGTGTTCACCTCAGAGTTGGTCTCTTCACCGGTCATTTCAACAAACAAATTGAAATCCACTTTTCCCCGTACCAGGGCTGAAGAGATCTGGTTGCGAAGCGGTAGTTCCTTTTCGCGATAGGCTCCAGGTACCCGTGCATTGATATCCAGGTTCTTACTGTTGAGTGATTTTAATTCTACGGTGATTTTCTTGGTGGGCAGCTGCACAATACTCTTGCCGTAACCCGTCATTGATTGGATCATAGGTTGATGTTATCCGGCCCAAAATCGTTTTGGGCAATGAGGTACAAAGGTAATGAATTACTTCAGAGTCCTTGCCATGAGTAGCATTAGGCATGTTTTATTCGATCGGGTGACCGTCTTGGTCAAATCGCTGTTTCAAATATTTTTCAGTAAAAATCATGAGACAGATCAAAAGTACCAGTTGAACGCCAATGGTAAGAAGCAATATCCACTGTGGATAGAGCACATACAGCAGGGGAGGTAAGATCAGTAATGCCCAACTCATTTGCACAAACATACGAGCCGAGTAGTCATTGCCCGCTTTCCATGTTGCCTGGTTCTTCATGGATCGCTTGGTTCGATATCCATAAAGGTGATTGATCTTTGCAGGGGGTTTTCTGCGGAAGAAAAGCGCCAATAATAGCATGAATACACCATACCCTAACGAGATCCAGAGCTGTATTTCGGGACTCATAAGGGCTAATCCAATTTCTTGATCCTGATATTCCGGTACCACACCTTGTCGTCGTGGTCCTGTAAGCCGATATAACCGGTTTGGTATTTACCAAAACCTTCCCAATCCTTGAACTTGGAATTGGCCACCATGGCATCCCAGGCCTTGCCGTGTAATGGAAAGGAATACAACTCGGTTCCGTTGAGGCTTACCTTACCCAGATTATCCTTTTGATTGATCTCTATGACGCAGAGATTCCATTGGCCCACAGGTTTTGTAATTTCTCTGGAGACGCCGATCATATCATAAAGTGATCCTGCGGTATGCGTATCGTATTTGCCGTCGGGATGACCGTAGTTATCCAGGACCTGAATCTCCGGTCCCGTTCGGTAGGGCTCTCCGTATCCGCCCTCTTCAGAAACACCCCAAAAAATACCGCTGTTACCTTTTTCAGAAATTTTCCACTCGAGCGAGAGAATAAAATTGGTGTACTTTTCTTTGGTAATGATATTTTTGCCACCCTTTTCGCCTGGGTTAAATGCCAGCGCTCCGTCTTCTATTTGCCATTCGGCGGGGACAACTTCTTTCCTATAGCCGCGCCAATGGTCCATATTGGTGCCATCGAATAGGACGATCCATTCGGCTTGAGAATTATTTTGATTGGTTTGAGGTTGCATGGTTTCACAGGCTAATAGCGGAGCCATTAGAATGACGACTAGTATGACTTGTTTCATTACTTATTCCAAAATTTTGATTTTGATGTTTTTAAATCGCACTTCATTGTCGTGATCCTGGAAGCCAATTTTCCCGGCTCCGGCGGATGCAAATTCCTGTAGCGTACTAAATTTACTCTTGGAGATCATATCCTGCCATTCCGGAGAGTTTACGTCGTATGCCAACACTTTGGTGCCGTTGAGCCAATGTTCGACCTTGCCTTTGTTTTTAACGATCTTTACCTTGTTCCATTCTCCTTGTTTCTTCACCCTGACAGGATCGGCAGGGATGAGGTCGTAGAGATCTCCGGCACGATGCTTATTGATGAGTCCATCCTTGTGCTTCAGGTTGTCCATCACCTGCATCTCGGGGCTGGTCTTCCATATCTCGTCGTACGTTTCCTTTTCCTGTACCGTATAGAAAATCCCGTTATTACCGGCTTCGGATATCCACCAGTCCAGTTTGAGCTCAAAGTTTTCAAAGGCATCGTCTGAAACGATATCCTCACCACCGTCCAACACTTTATTGGTCGGACCAAGTTCAATTTTACGTCCTGCCAGGTAAAACTCGAAGCGCTTTCTGCCTTCAAAGACCAGACTGCCATCTTCGGCCTTCCATTTGCGTCCCAGGGCCCCCGGCTTATTGTACGTATGCCAGCCATTGGTTGTCTCGCCGTCAAACAAAAGTTGCCAGCCTTCTTCTTTTTCTTTTTCTGAAAGTACATTATCCTGTGTTTCGTCGCCCTGAGTCTCGGTAGGGTCTCCCTCCCAATTGGACACCGTAAACGCATCGAGATTTTCAAAATTCGCATCCGGGATCACCTCGAAGCTATTACCGTCTTTGGACCACTCCAGCACGAGCTTTGGATCTTTCCCGGCCGGGTAGTATTCATATTCGAGTATGGCAGCGCCTCTATCCAAATACATTTGCCCGCTGTTCACTTCGGCATCATGGATCGTAGTATTCACAATAAGGTCTTTGTTATCTAATTTGAATTGGATCTTCCCTGTACTCTCCATTCTAAAGTAATAGATTCCGGACTCCGGGATATTCAAACTCCCCATAGAGAATAGAACAAAGTCTTTTTTATCCCCCCAAAACTGTTCAGAATTGGTGAGATTCATATTGGGAAGCTGTTTGGTTTCCATAATAACGTCAGGGTCGATATTGGCAGGAATTTCATTGTTTTGAATATCGATAAACACACCCTCGTACCTTCCTTCTGCGGCCGTATCTTCCTTATCGATCGCTGGAGATTGAGACGTTTGTTCCTTGCATGCAATTGTGGTGATCAGGAAAAGCACCACGAGTACTATATTTTTCATGTTTTTTTGAATTTACTAAAAAGAGATTCCCAGGTTCAAACTAGTTCTCGTATTTCGAATGTCTTCGTTTACATTGTCCTTAATGATATTGGAAATACCAAGTTGGTGTACCAATTCGACAAAAAAACCGGTACTACTACCTTCCGATAGGGAAAACTCATAGCCCAGTCCTCCGG
>JBCCHR010000204.1:0-5914 GCA_039028655.1 Bacteroidota bacterium | reverse complement strand
CCGATGCCGGGGAACCTTGCCATTTTCAAATCCCAAATATGAGCGAGCTTTAGCTTGAACATGGCAAACATGACCGAGGAATAAGATGCATCTTTTATGTTGTTACTGAATTGTCTATTTTTATAATAAATACACTATTGTGAAAAGTACTTCCTTTCTCTTGCTTGCATTGTCCACGTTCCTCGTTGCCTGCGCTCAAAGCCGTAGGAACAATGATATCGCCGTGAACGACGAGAATTCGCGCTTTTACACAGTCGAAACTGTGGTGGACAACCTCAGCAATCCCTGGGGAATGACCTGGTTACCCGATGGCGCAATGCTCATTACCGAAAAAAGTGGAACCCTTATTCATTTCAAAGATGGCCAGAAGACAACGGTAGATGGCTTGCCCGACATTTATGTGCGGGGTCAGGGGGGATTATTGGACATCGAATTGCATCCCGACTATTCCGAGAACCAATGGATCTACATCACTCATTCGAGCGCCGATGGTGGCGGAAGTGGTGGAAATACCCAGCTTATTCGCGCACAACTCGACGGATTCTCGCTCACTAATGTTACGGTCTTATACAAGGCAACACCCAATAGTAGGCGCGGTCAACACTTCGGCTCGCGCATAGAGTTTGATAATGAGGGTTACCTGTATTTCTCTGTTGGCGATCGCGGGAATCGGGATGTGAATCCACAAGACATCACAAGAGACAATGGAAAGATTTATCGTCTGCGCGACGATGGTAGGATCCCGGAGGATAACCCCTTTGTAAACGAATCGGGAGCCAAAAAAGCGATCTATTCCTACGGGCATCGAAACCCTCAAGGAATCGCAAAGCACCCTGAGACTGGGGAGATTTGGTTACACGAGCACGGTCCTAAAGGTGGAGACGAGATCAATATTACGCGAAAGGGCGCCAACTTTGGTTGGCCGGTGATCTCCTATGGCGTTAATTACAGTGGCACAAAATTCACCGACGAGACGGAACGTCCTGGGATGGAACAACCCGTGTATTATTGGACACCTTCAATAGCGCCCTGCGGAATGACCTTTGTTACCGGAGATCGCTATCCGGACTGGAAAGGACATTTGCTGGTGGGTTCGTTGAAGTTCAACTACGTGGAGTTAGTAAAACTGGATGGCAATGCGGTGATAGCCAGGGAAAAGATCGCCCAGGACATCGGTCGGGTGCGAAACGTAAAAATGGGGCCTGATCATTACGTTTATGTAGCGCTGGAAGGGCAAGGCATCGTTAGGCTCGTTCCTAAATAACCAAAAAATTGATGAAATCATCCTTCACGAAACATTTCCTGTTAGTTCTTGCCCTCATGGTGAGTGCCTGCCAGTTCCATTCAGAAAAAAAAGAAAACTACACCGCTGCTACCAAGCATTCAGGATCCCTCGCTCAGGATTCCCTTTCACAGAGCATCCAGCGAGGTGAAGTACTGTACATGGACTTTTGCGTTACCTGCCATCAACCGGACGGCAAGGGAGTGTCCAGCAGTTTCCCGCCCTTGGCCAATGCCGATTACTTGTTTCAGAATAGAGAAGAAAGCATTCGTTCCGTCAAATATGGGCAACAAGGGAAGATCGTAGTGAACGGTGTTACCTACAACGGCGTGATGGCTCCCATGGGACTTGAAGACGACGAGGTGGCAGACGTGATGAACTACATCATGAACAGTTGGGGGAATTCCCAGGAAGTTATGGTGACGGCCAACGAAGTTTCCAAGGTGGAACAATGAGTGGTACAACGCCTACAAAAGTGAAAACCGAAGTGTGCAAAGCGAGGCAGAATTCCTAACTTTGCCTAAAACAAACTATATGCTCATAATTGGCATTGCCGGAGTTACCGGAAGTGGAAAAACAACCGTAGTAAAACAGATCGTTGAGGAACTCCCTCCGGATGAAGTTTGTGTGATCTCTCAGGATTCGTATTACAAGGACACCAGCGAACTTACCTATGAAGAGCGATGCCGAATCAATTTTGACCACCCCCACTCGATCGATTTCGATCTGCTGGTGGCGCATCTTAAAGAGCTGCGTAATGGCAACTCCATTGAACAGCCGGTCTACTCCTTTGTAGATCACAATCGCACTTCGGAAACGGTAACAACCCACCCCAAGAAGGTGGTGATCGTGGAGGGCATTCTTATACTTACCCACCCGGAGATCCGGGAGATGTTCGACGTGAAGCTATATGTGCATGCCGATAGTGATGAACGGCTTATTCGCCGATTGAAACGCGATATGGCCGAGCGCGGCAGGGATCTGGATGAAGTGCTCAATAGGTACCAATCCAACCTCAAGCCCATGCACGAGCAGTTTATTGAACCCTCGAAGGAGTTTGCTGACATCATTATACCTACGAACCGTTACAATACTGTAGCGGTAACTTTGATTCGGAACATCATCCATCAAAAATTATCTTAATTTGTTATTGTGAAATTCTCGGAGCTAAAACAAAAAAAATGGGTACGTGTACTGGGCAACAAGTACACCCTGATACTCATTCTTTTTGTGGTCTGGATGGTGTTTTTCGATACCAACTCCTATTTCATCCATAAAGAACTGAATGACGACATCAACGCCTTGCAAGACACCAAGGAATTTTACAGTAAGGAAATTGACGCGGATAAGCAGTTTATAGAAAAAATTAAAGACAGTGACGAGGTGGAAAAATACGCCAGGGAGAAGTACTACTTGAAAAAGGAGAACGAGGACATTTATATTATCGAGCACGAGGACAGTCTACAACTAGAAAAACCCAATGAATAACTTTACCATCCACGAATTTGAAGCTATTGGCTCCAGGCAATGGAAACAAAAGATCCAGGTAGACCTGAAGGGAGCCGATTACAACGAGACCCTGGTTTGGCAAAGTCTGGAAGGGATCCATGTGAAGCCATTCTATCACAGGGACGAAATGCACCCGGAGCCTTTACCGGTGCCCGGGCATCCGGGGCAATGGCGCATTACACAGGCCATCTTTATTGACGATGACGCCGTAGCCAATAACCTGGCCATTGACGCCATCGAGCGGGGTGCCGAAGCCATTTCGTTTGCGGCCTCCAGAACCTTCGATCCGGCTGTGGTTTTTGCCAACCTCCCGCTGGAAAGTGTCGCCATCTATTTCCAGCTCGAATTTCTGGATCGGGCATTTCTAACTTCGTTGATAGAATTCCTATCAGCAGCCAAAGCAGATGCATATTTCAATATTGATATTCTTGGCAACCTGGCGCGAACTGGAAATTGGTTTGTGAATCTGAAAAGCGATCACGAGGACCTGGAAGCGCTACTACGAGCGTATCCATCACAACCAATCCTGGGTGTGAACGTGAGTCATTACCAGAATGCCGGGGCCAATAGCGTGCAACAGTTGGCTTACGCCCTTGGTCATGCAAACGAGTATTTGAATCATTTTCCCAAGGAGGTGCTCAAAGAGTCTCCTATGTGTTTTACGGTGGCAGTGGGCTCCAACTATTTCTTTGAAATTGCCAAGATAAGAGCCTTGCGAATGCTTTATGCCACGCTGGCCAAAGCTTATGGGGTGAAGGGTACATGCCATATTTCGGCAGTCCCAACCAGGCGTAACAAAACGCTGTACGATTACAACTGCAATATGCTGCGTACCACTACCGAGTGCATGAGCGCCGTGTTGGGCGGGGCGGATAGTATTTGCAACATCCCTTACGATGGGATCTACCACAAAAGCAATGCTTTTGGAGAACGCATTTCAAGAAATCAATTGTTAATTCTGAAATCGGAAAGCTACTTCGATCAGGTGTCCAACCCGGCAGATGGCAGTTACTATATCGAAAGCCTCACCCGGGAACTGGCCAACAAAGCCCTTGAGTTATTCAAGGAGATCGAAAGATCGGGTGGTTTCTACGCGCAGTTAAGTGCGGGAACCATTCAGAAGAAAATAAAGGAATCGGCCAATAAAGAGCAGGAACTTTTCGACAATGGCGCTCTTGTTCTTGTGGGAACCAACAAATATCCCAACCCCGAAGACCGGATGAAACACGACCTGGAGTTGTATCCCTTTGTAAAGAAGAACCCTCGCAAAACATTGATCGAACCCATTATTGCCAAACGCCTGGCAGAAGGTGCCGAGCAAAAAAGACTGGACGATGAGTAGAAAGGACCTGCAACATCTGGACATACAATCAATTACTGCCCATGGATCGAAACAGCCTGTGGTGGAATCGCCTACGGCCGAGAACATTCCGGTAAAATCCCGCTATGAAGCATCGGATATCGAGCAACTGCGACACCTGGACTTCGTGGCCGGGATCGCACCTAACCTGAGAGGTCCCTACAGCACCATGTATGTACGACGACCCTGGACCATTCGCCAGTATGCTGGGTTTTCGACCGCAGAAGACAGCAACGCTTTTTACCGAAGGAATCTGGCTGCTGGACAAAAAGGCTTGTCGGTGGCTTTCGACCTGGCTACCCATCGAGGCTACGATAGCGACCACGATCGCGTTGTTGGCGATGTGGGCAAGGCCGGTGTGGCGATCGACAGTGTGGAGGATATGAAAATATTGTTCGACCAGATCCCTCTCGATAAGATGAGCGTATCGATGACCATGAATGGCGCCGTATTACCCATCATGGCTTTTTACATCGTGGCCGCCGAAGAACAGGGAGTGGCACCAGAAGCGTTGGCAGGAACGATTCAAAACGACATCCTGAAAGAATTCATGGTGCGTAACACCTATATCTACCCCCCTACGCCGTCAATGAAGATCGTTAGTGATATATTCGAATATACCTCCCGTCACATGCCCAAATTCAATTCTATCTCCATTTCGGGCTACCATATGCAGGAGGCAGGCGCTACCTGCGATATCGAACTGGCGTATACGCTGGCCGACGGATTGGAATATATTCGTACCGGAATTGCTGCCGGAATGGACATCGACAGTTTCGCGCCTCGGCTATCATTCTTCTGGGCTATTGGGATGAATCATTTCATGGAGATCGCCAAAATGAGGGCTGCCCGTATGCTGTGGGCCAAGTTGGTGAAGCAATTCAACCCCGCCAATCCAAAATCATTATCACTTCGTACGCATTGCCAGACCAGCGGGTGGAGCCTTACTGCCCAGGATCCGTTCAACAACGTTGCCCGCACCTGTATTGAAGCAGCGGCAGCAGCTTTTGGTGGCACGCAATCGCTTCACACCAATGCACTCGACGAGGCCATCGCGCTTCCTACCGATTTCTCAGCCCGGATTGCCCGAAATACGCAGTTGTATTTGCAGGAAGAAACTGCCCTCACGCGTACCGTCGACCCGTGGGCGGGAAGTTTTTATGTTGAAAAACTTACGCACGAGATCGCTCAAAAAGCCTGGGAGCACATTCAGGAAGTTGAGGAGTTGGGTGGTATGACCAAGGCTATCGAAGCGGGCATTCCAAAGCTTAGGATTGAAGAAGCAGCGGCTAGAAAACAGGCACGTATCGATAGTGGTCAGGACCAGATCATCGGGGTAAACAAATATGCCTTGGAGAAAGAAGACCCTTTGCAGATCCTGGATGTAGACAATCAGAAAGTTCGACAGGGCCAGATCGAACGACTCGAACGCATCAAACGAGAACGCGATGCGGCCAAAGTGAGGGCTTGTTTGGAAAAGTTGACCCAATGTGCCGCCACCGGTGAGGGAAATTTACTAGCTTTAGCGGTAGATGCTGCTCGGGAACGGGCCACTTTAGGCGAAATAAGCGATGCACTGGAAACTTCATTTGGTCGTTACAAGGCAGAGATCAGGTCGTTTAGCGGAGTCTATAGCAAAGAAATAAAGATGGATGAATCATTTCAACAAGCCAGGGAATTGGCCGACAAGTTTGCGGCTCTGGAAGGTCGTCGACCACGAATCATGATCGCAAAAATGGGTCAGGACGGGCACGACCGAGGTG
>JBCCHR010000203.1:0-6000 GCA_039028655.1 Bacteroidota bacterium | reverse complement strand
TTTAACTACTAATTAACAGTAAGGACGCGGGCAGTCTTCTATTTTTGTGACAGGAATCTATAAAGTTTGCAGTCTATAAAACATATATTACTTGTCACTCTTTGCGGCCTTTTGATTACCTCCTGCAATACCACTTCCAAAGATTCATGTGGTGCTGCCTGGATCGGAGGAGAAGTGGTAAATCCTAAGCGTGACTATGTGATCCTCTCCAAGAGCAGAGAGATCCTGGACACCGTCTATCTGGACGAGAACAACTTCTTCCTTTACGAGATCTCACAAGTAGAACCAGGCATTTATTTTTTCAGTCATAACGAATACCAGGCATTGTTCGTAGAGCCGGGCGATAGCATCATGTTGCGTGTGAATACCCTGGAATTTGACGAATCACTGTCGTTCACCGGGAAAGGAGCGGATAAAAATAGTTTCATGATGGAATTGTTTCTTCTGAACGAACAAGAGAACGAGCTCATGCCAAAATTTAATTTGTTGTCGCCGGCCGAATTCGAACAAAAGATCGACTCGTTCGCTGCACACCGCAAGCAGCTTTATAGCGAATTCCTCGCATCCAAATCACCATCCAGCCGGTTTAAGGTGATTGCCGAAGCAGCAACCGATTATTCGTTGTTTGCCAAAAAAGAACTTTACATTTCGGCCAACGCCAGAAAAAAGAACTACGATGAGAATGTGGGCATTCCTGAGAGCTTTTACGATTTCAGAAACGACGTGGATCTGGGGAACTATCAATTGAGGAGTTATTATCCCTACTATCGCTACTTGCGCTACTACATGGACAACCTGGCCTATGAGATGTATAAGGACGTAGCGCCCTACAACCGTACTTCCTTTATACACAACTATCATAAGTTTACGCTCATCGATAGCATGATCACCGATCAATATCTGCGGAATAACTTGCTTAGGACGTCTGCCTATCGCTATTTTCTACATCCTAAGAATGCCGAGGAAGGCAACAAGATGCTGGCCCATTTCCTTGCCTTGAATACCAATGAGGACGACCATGCCGAACTGAGTAAATTTGCCGAAGCCAATATCCGGCTTACCCCCGGTCACACCATTCCCAATGTGATGCTATTGACCACTGAGAATACCGTAAAAGACCTGCATAGCGTATTTAATGGTCCTACAGTGATCTATTTCTGGTCCAACCAATCGATCAAGCATTACAAGAACATACATACCCGTGCCAGCGAGCTAACCGCTAAGTATCCGGAATTTGCCTTTATTGGGATCAATATCGATCCTCATTTCAAAAAATGGTTGAAGGTGATCAAAAATTCTGGCTATGACGACCTGGTAGAGTATCAGTTCGATAATTTCGCGGAAGCCGAGATGAAACTCATCATCGAATCGGTGAACAAGGCCATGATCGTTGATGGTGATGGAACTATCCTTAATGGAAATACCAACATCTTCGATATCGCCATCGAAGACGAACTACTGGGTTTCCTTAATAAAAGCTAGAAATTATTGCGTTGCCTTGAAAACCTGGCTGCAACTATTCTAATTTCCCTTCTCGTAATCGGCTAAGAACTTTGCCAATCCAATGTCGGTCAACGGATGTTTGAGAAGTCCCTCGATCGACGACAACGGTCCGGTCATGATATCGGCACCGATCTTCGCACAATCGATCACATGCATGGTATGACGCACGGAGGCCGCCAGGATCTCGGTTTGAAACCCATAATTATCGTAGATAAGCCTGATCTCTGCGATCAGGTTGAGTCCGTCCGTAGAAATGTCGTCCAATCGTCCTATGAATGGGGATACGTAGGTGGCGCCGGCCTTGGCAGCCAAAATAGCTTGTCCCGGAGAGAACACGAGTGTACAGTTGGTGCGGATCCCTTTATCCGAGAAGTACTTGATGGCCTTCACCCCTTCTTTGATCATTGGTACCTTCACCACGATCTGTGGATGTAAGGCTGCCAGTTCCTCTCCTTCCTTCACCATACCGTCGAAATCTGTGGATATAACTTCAGCAGATACATCGCCATCGACAATATTACAAATGTCCACATAGTGCTTAAGGATGTTATCACGACCAGTAATTCCTTCCTTGGCCATGAGTGAAGGGTTGGTCGTTACGCCGTCCAGCACTCCCAATTCCTGGGCTTCTCTGATCTGGTCGAGATTGGCAGTATCAATGAAAAATTTCATAGGGTTCGATTTAAATTGTTAGTGCTGCAAAAATACACAATCCAACTGCCTCGCAACACATGCGACGGACTAATTTTTGACAATTTGATGTTAATAAAATAAAGGAAACAAAAATCTCAACTGCGTGCTTTCCTCATCCTCCGAAGCTACTAAGCGAAGGAGGGTCGCGCTCCGCACATTTTGATTTGCGCTTGGTGCTACAACCCGAACTTACCCGCCAGAATGACTTGTCGGGCTGGTGCTCGGTGCAGGCGGGCGTGCTCCGTGCTCTTCACCATAACACCCCCCTTAGTCCCCCCTCGAGGGGGGAATCAATGGACCCGACTTCGAACTTCGAACTTCCGACTTCGGACTTCCGACTTCGGACTTCCGACTTCGGACTTCCGACTTCGGACTTCCGACTTCCGACTTCCGACTTCTGACTTCTGACTTCGAGCTTCGTGCTTCTTGCTACTTCAATTTGTAGTGCTTCATCAATATACGCTCGTACACCTTGTCTGGAAGGACTCGTTTGAGAACAATGGAAAACTTCTGTAAGGCGGCGCCAACTTTGTAGTGAATTTTGGGGTGCCTGGTGTTGATTACTTTATAGATGGCTCTGGCCATTTCTTCCGGATCGTTTCCGTGATCCACGTGGTCGTTCATCATTTTGAGGGTGTCCCCATAGGCCTTTTCATAAGGCGATCCTTCGAGGATGGGGGCATGATACCGGCCTGCGGCGATATTGGTGGCAAAGTCACCAGGCGCTACGTTTGTCATTTGGATCCCAAACTGTTTGGTCTCCATTCGATAGGCCTCAGTAATAAGTTCCAGGGCTCCTTTGGTGGCACTGTAGATGCCACGATATGGCAATCCCATATAACCGGCAATCGAGGTGATATTAATAATATGTCCTCCTTGCTGTTTCCTCATATGCGGCAGCACCTGTTTGATCACGTGCAGAGGGCCATAAAAGTTGATCTCAAACGCATTGCGAATTTCCTCGATGGGGGTTTCTTCCACCGGGCCGGTGATCCCTACTCCCGCATTGTTCACCAGGATGTCGATACGTCCTTGCTCGGTAATGAGTGTAGAGATAGCCTGATCTATTGTTTCTGGTTGGGTAACATCCAATGCCAACAATTGAAAGGGAATATCATCTTCGTATCGGGAAGGGTTCCTGCTAGTACCATACACAATGTAATCTCTCTCATGCAGATACATCCCTATTGCCTTCCCTATTCCGGAAGAACCACCGGTGATCAATACAACTTTTGGCATAGTGAATTAGTGAAGGACAAAGATGAGGGTAAGCAACTAGAATTCCAAATTTGGACACGCCTCACCTGCTGTCAAAAAAAGGCATAAAAAAATGGCAAGCTACCTACATCACACTGCTACGACCGTCTACCCTTGCTGCGTTCCCGCCCTGGGGGATTCAACAGGAGCTAGTTGTGTAGGACTTGCCGGTGCAAATATACGCCCATTTTAATCGTTCCGCAAGCATTTTTACCGCCAATTAATATTGGTTATCTTGCGCCAAATTTAATTCCAATGAAGCAGTTTCGTAAACTCCTGGTAATCGCCTTTTTGATCGGTATGACCTTCAGCTGTGGGGATGAGAGCGATAACCCGAACGACTATTTCGAGATTCAGATCGCGTCTCAAAAAGATGGGTATACCACCTCAGAGCAGCTGGAAGTTTCCCTTCAGAATAAAAAAAATAAGAGCATAGAAAAAGTGCGGTATTTCCTGGATGCTTCGGAAGTAAATTCGTCCGACGGCACCACTGCGCAAACTATCGCACTGGAAGGCCAGAAGATGGGAGTACGCAAGTTGAAGGCCGTGATCGACGCAAACGGTAAAAGCTATGAGATCGAAAAAAACATAACGATGCTGGCCAGCAAAACGCCCGAATTGTATGGTTATAACATCCTCGAGACCTACCCTCACGATATCAAAGCCTTTACACAGGGGTTGGAGTTTGAAAACGACACCCTTTACGAAAGTACCGGACAACGGGGACGATCGTCGCTTCGCAAGACCAACTACCAAAACGGCAGCGTTTTGCAAATGGTAAAAGTGGCCGACCAGTTTTTCGCCGAAGGCATCACCATATTAAACGATAAGATCTACCAACTAACCTGGCAGGGTAATACCGGTTTTGTGTACGACCTCAATTCTCTGGAAAAAACAGATTCGTTTGTCTATAATCAAAGCAAGGAAGGCTGGGGACTCTGCAATAATGGGACCACCATTTATAAAAGCGACGGTACCGAAAAGATCTGGCAACTGAACCCGGAAACCCTGGCAGAGGAAGGTTTTATCGAGATCTATACCAACAAAAGCAAGATCCCACGCGTGAACGAATTGGAATGGGTAGATGGGAAGATCTACGCCAACATTTGGCAGCAGGATGCCATTGCCATTGTCGATCCCAACAGCGGTGCGGTGGAAGGCGTGATCAATCTCAAAGGGTTGCAAGAGCAAGTTGCCCAGCACCCTACGCTGGATGTGCTCAATGGTATTGCCTACAACGGCGAACCCAATATCCTTTATGTAACCGGTAAAAACTGGGACAAACTCTTTAAAATAGAGATCGTTCCCAAATAAGGCTCGTTCCCTCAACAAAACGACCCGTTCCCTCAAAATGGGTTTTTCTTTCCGGCAATATTGCGGTTATTTGAATTGTCATTAACAACGATCATCTCACTCATGAAAAAGTCGGTTACCATTACAATTCCCGAACCTTGTCACGAAGACTGGGGCAACATGACCCCTACCGAACAAGGAAGGTTTTGTAAGTCATGTACCAAAGAGGTAATCGACTTCACAAAGGTCTCGGACCAGGAGATCATCAATAAATTGAAATCGGGCGACAATCTTTGTGGTCGCTTTACTACCTCTCAGTTGGATCGTGAAATTGCAACAAAACACAGATCAAAAGGAAATCTCCTTCCCTATGCCGCTTCGCTGTTATTACCATTAGGCTTATTGGGTTCTTCGGAAAGCATTGCGCAGGGAGGCCCCATACTGGTCGAAAACTACCATCAGTCCCTTGAAGAAAGCAGTGAGCTTTCAAAAGCGTTGATCACCGTTAGCGGAACGATCACGGATGCGCAACATATCCCGCTTGTAAACGCCGAAGTTTTTGTGTTGGAAACGGGCGCTAGCGTTCGTACTGCCCCAGACGGGAGTTTCAAGCTCGTTTGTGTTATTGGATCCACCATCTACGCCACCAAGGACGGACTCTCATCCAAACATGTCCAACTAGGAACCCGAGACGCGCAAATAGACATCCAAATCGAAGCACCTGAAGAATTCGACGTAATCCTCACCGGCCTGATCCAAACCATTCCCACCGAATGTACGGATGAAGTGATTACACCACCTGAAAAGGGAAATCAGCAACCCCCAAAGGTGGGGAAAGTGGTTGTAAGTCCCAATCAAGAAGATGCAAAGCCAGTTACTATAAAGGTTTCGGGTATTGTTGTCGATGACGATAAAAGGCCATTGGCTGGCGCGATCATCGTACCACAAGACCGTGCGCGGATTACCCATACCAATAACGATGGATACTATGAAATAGACGTAACACCCGGATCACGTCTGGTGTTCTCATTTGTGGGCTACCAAAACAAAGAGATCATTACTTCGAATACCACCAAGGATGTTGACCTCAACGTTAGGTTGGAAGGTTTCAAGTTGGGTGAGATAGCGGTAAAATACAGCACGTCCCGTAAGAAAAGACATACTCCGAAGAGGAGAACAAAAAAGTAGGCAGTTCCTTTGCCGGGAATTCGTGACGGTATCAGTCTGTTTTGATACGTATTTGGAGGGATACTT
>JBCCHR010000202.1:0-6001 GCA_039028655.1 Bacteroidota bacterium | reverse complement strand
GGGACGCAAAAATGTTTTCAGAATAAAGAAAATCACCTCAGAAAGGCTGCACCACGCTCCCCTATTGCATCCCGGAGCGCAAACAATTGTTAAATTATGGTTAAAACAGTACTTTGTTATGCATAGTACTGTAACATTTTATTTTTTGCGGCGTCTATATGGTGTATCCAAGTTTAAAACGCGGAGCTTGTAAACAACAACAATCAATTAAAAAACGAACAAAATGAGAACACTAGACAGAAACACATTGACCGAGAAGCCCAAACAATCTAATGGCTTTACGTGGAACTCGAAGAGACGATTTAGATAGCGGGAAGCACAGAGCTCGAAGTCCGAAGTCGGAAGTCGGAAGTAGACCAACAATTAACAACAATCAAAAAAACGAACAATCATGAATTTAGTTCAGGACATTCACAGAGTGATGAAGCGGGCGGCACAGCGCAGGGATCTTTTTCTACATAAGACGAATGATTCTGGCTATCGCACCGAGGAGTGGCAGGAGATCAACAATCCTTATGTATTGTAGCTACTGGCCTTCCAAAGGACCTTTTACCGAGTCACCTTAATCAAGTGACCTCTATATAAATGAAAAACAGCTCTTTACGAGCTGTTTTTTTATTTTGTTTTATGCTGAATTAATCCAGCGTAATCACACCAATACGCGTAATGGTCGCATCTTCGCTGGTCCATTCGAAGGTACCGGCTGTGGCGGTTTCGCAGAACAGATAGTTCATGTACTGCGAATTAAAGGCATCGAAGCTGAGATACCATTTGGCGATCCCATCGGCAAATTCCGAAGTTTGGTAGTCGGATATGGTATAACCCGACAATCCGAAAGAGTTCAACGTGGGAACGTATTCTGAGATTCCCAGACAATCGGTGGCGTTAAACGTATCAAAGACCGAATCCTGGTACGAATCGCCGTCGATCGTAATGAGTAGCGAGGTGATTCCATCACCGTTATTGCCGTTAGGATTGGGCAAGCTACCATCGGCAATAAAACTCCAGGTACCGCTAAAGGATGGATTTCCAGTTTCGCTAAACGTGGCCGTATTGGCACTGGCCCTGTTGGTACTTAAACTTTTCACGATCAATCCTGAGAACGCTTCATTTAGAAATACGATATTACTAATCACCGGTGATTCAGGAAGAGTGATGTCCAATGTAAAGGAACCCTGAGTACTTTGAAACTCGAATAAAGTCATGGTTTCCGTTTCTTCCACGCTGTCGGGATCCAAACGGAACTCGATCGCAGGACCGTCTACCAGTTCTACCAGGGCATTGAAATGTGAATTGTTGGCCACGTTCACCCAGATCTTACCGCGCATCTGTGTGGTTGTGGATGCCACAACCCCGTGATACAGCCCTTCCGTGCTGTTATCCAACAGCGGATTGGGTAATTGATGTTTTAAGAGGGCAATGTCTTCCTGGACAACAGGAGCTACTTCTGTGGATAGGTCATTTTCCTGTGAACAAGCAGACAAAAGAAGTCCAATTAACAGGAAACTGATAACTTGGTTTAGTTGTTTCATTTGTAGGAATTTAGGGGCAAAAAGTGCGTAAAAGAACAATTTTAAGAGATAAAAAGCAAATTTATTCGGTAAAAAGTGTAATTCAACGACGGTTTTTCCGTAAGAAATGTAGGAATAATCTGCTAGATACGGCCGGCGATGCGGTCCTTGGCGAGTTGTAAAATGGTGTGGAACTGATCCTCCATATTGGTTTCGCTATTGTCGATCACAATGGCGTCGCTCGCTCGTTTTAGAGGTGAGATTTCCCTGGTAGAATCGATCTCATCGCGTTCGGTCACATTTTCCAACACTTCCTCGAACGTAATGGAATCGCCCCGTTCTATCAGTTCCTTGTACCTGCGTTCGGCGCGGATCTGAGGAGAAGCCGTCATAAAGATCTTGAGTTGAGCGTCCGGAAACACAACGGTTCCGATGTCGCGCCCGTCCATCACGATCCCCCCTTCTCTTCCAATGTCACGCTGGATGGCTACCAGCTTTTGGCGTACTTCGGCAATGGTGGCCACCGGGCTTACAAATTCGGATACTTCCAGGGTACGAATCTCACGAGCGACGTTTCTGCCATTCAAATGGATCTCGGCCACACCGGCCTCGTTCTTCACAAATTGCAGCGCTACCTCCGGAAGTGCAGCGATGAGCTTTTCAGAATAAAAAAAGTCTTCAGCAATAAAACCCTCCTCGATCGCAAACAAGGTTACCGCCCGATACATGGCACCGGAATCCACAAAGGTGTAATCAAGGTAGTCTGCCAACTGTTTGGCAACGGTACTCTTACCTGTGGATGAGTGGCCGTCGATAGCGATGGTAATGGTGGGCATTATTGCAAGTTTATGTTGAGTCCAAAGTAATTGGAAACCCCGGCACTACTAAACTTGGAGTAGGAATAGCTGAGACGTAATTTGTTGAGTTTGATCGCAAACCCTGCACTTAGCCCAGCGAAAGCGCGTTGTTCGAGTATTCGTAACTCTTCGGCGCGACGTACGTTATAGCCCAGGCGAATGTTAAAACCGCTTTCGGGAAACAATTCCAGTCCAAAGATCATATGCCGGAAGGCGTTGTCGACAAAGGTAATGTTTTCGGAAGTAGTATTTCCCTCCAGGTCGTTCACATCCCGATTTGGATTGGCAAAGGCCACGTTCCAACGCTGCATGTTTTCAAGGGTGAAGTGCCATCGGATCGGGATATTTTGCAGTGTTTGCGAAACGCCAAGGATCACCTCGAAGGGTAATTTCTCATAAGTATCCTCATACGGACTAATTTGCGAGCCAATATTCCGGGCCACACCGGTAATATGCAGGTCCCAGTCTTCATACACGTACATTACGGCCACGTCTACAGCCACTCCAAAGGAAGAATACTGCTCCAATTTGGAGGAAATAAACTTGACGTTACCTCCAATATGGAAATCGGTGAAAGCAATGTTCCTGGCGTGGCCAAAAGACAGGGCTACTTCTCCCCCGCTAAAACTATCGGTAGGATTCCCTTGTTCATCATAGCCATCGAAAGTACCGTAATTTACATAGGTCACTCCCGCGTGTAGCACCTGAGTACGTCGATCCCAGGAATAGGCGTAAGCGGCCGTACCGTAACTCACATCGCCCAAATAATCAACAAAATTAACCGAGAGCTGGTTGTCCATGGCCGGATTAATACTGGCCGGATTGAAAAGCGCCTGGGTGGGGTCGTAGTCGTAATTGGTGACCACCTTTCCTCCCAGCGCAGCCTGACGAGGAGAATTCAAGAGATTGAGAAATTGATACGTCGACCTACCCCCTACCTGGGCAAAAGTAGTTACGGTAAGAAATAGGGCCAATAAAAAGACTAGCTTTCGACTCATTAAATGTTCAATCTTCTCAAGAAATAAACGAGTACAATGATAAAATATTTTCGGCAGGCGTAAAAGGTTCGCCGGGCTTTGTTTCAAATTAATAACCCGCACCTCCAGTGCGCCTTTCCGGCAACCTTGCTACAATTGTTTTGCGTTCTTGACCTTTTGCCCGGTAATGGCAATATCAATCACCTCGCTCATTTCCTTGACGTAATGAAAAGTGAGTCCTTTCAAATATTCGGGTTTTATTTCGGCAATATCACGTCTATTGTCCTCGCAAAGTAGAATTTCCTCGATGCGGGCGCGCTTGGCAGCCAGGATCTTTTCCTTGATCCCGCCTACCGGCAACACCTTGCCACGAAGGGTGATCTCGCCGGTCATAGCGAGGCTTTTCTTTACTTTTCTTTGGGTAAAGAGCGACACCAGGGAGGTGAGCATGGTAATTCCCGCACTGGGACCGTCCTTAGGAGTAGCCCCTTCTGGTACGTGGATGTGGATGTTATATTTTTCGAAGGTTTTGGGGTCGATATCCAAGAGCGACGCATTGGATTTGATGTATTCCAACGCAATTGTGGCTGATTCTTTCATTACTTTACCCAGGTTGCCCGTCATTGTAAGAGAGCCTTTCCCTTTCGACAAGGCCGATTCGATAAACAGAATATCACCACCTACTCGTGTCCATGCCAAGCCAGTCACTACGCCCGCAACATCGTTGTTCTCGTATTTGTCGCGTTCCAGTTTGGGAGCACCCAATACTTCCACCACCGTTTCGTTGGTTACTTTCACGTCGTAGTTTTCTTCCACCGCAATGTTCATGGCAGCATAACGCACCATTTTGGCGATCTGTTTCTCCAATCCGCGTACCCCGCTTTCACGCGTATATCCTTCCACGATCTTTTCGAGTTGTTTCATACCAATCTTAAGATGTTCGTCGGTGAGGCCGTGTTCTTTTAATTGCTTCGGAAGCAAATGTCGCTTTGCAATCTCCACCTTTTCCTCGATCGTATATCCGGTCACGTTGATTACCTCCATACGGTCGCGTAGGGCCGGCTGAATGGAACCGAGGCTGTTGGACGTAGCTATGAACATGACCTTGGATAGGTCATAGCCCAACTCGAGGAAATTGTCGTAGAACGCATTGTTTTGCTCCGGATCGAGTACTTCGAGCATGGCGGAGGAAGGATCACCCTGGCTTCCTACGGATAATTTATCGATCTCGTCTAGTACGAAAACCGGGTTACCCGTGTTGGCTTTCTTAATATTCTTTATAATACGACCAGGCATGGCCCCTATGTAAGTTTTACGGTGCCCGCGAATCTCGGCCTCATCTCTCAAACCTCCCAACGACATACGAACGTATTTGCGACCCAGGGCTTCGGCAATCGATTTCCCTAAGGAAGTTTTACCTACTCCCGGAGGGCCATGCAAGCAAATAATGGGCGATTTCATGTCATTGCGTAGTTTTAATACGGCGAGGTACTCGATGATCCGTTTTTTTACATCGTCGAGCCCATAGTGATCACGATCCAATATCTTACGAGCCTTTTTAAGGTCGAATTTGTCCTTGCTGTACTCATCCCAAGGGAGTTCGAGCATAAGATCAAGGTAATTGCGCTGTATGGCAAACTCGGCCACCTGCGGATTCATACGTTGGATCTTAGCAATTTCCTTGTCAAAATGCTTGCCTACCTCCTCGCTCCATTTTTTGGTCTTGGCTTTGGCCCGCATTTCTTCGATCTCTGCCTCGTGGGAGGACCCTCCCAGCTCTTCCTGGATGGTTTTCATTTGCTGCTGAAGGAAATACTCTCGCTGCTGCTTGTTGATGTCGGTTTCCACCTTGGACTGTATGTCCATACGCAAAGACAGGCGCTGTGATTCCAAATTCATGTATCGCAGGGTTTCCAGGGCGCGCTCTTTCAAGTCGTTGATCTCGAGGAGTTGTTGTTTTTCTTCTACGGAAATATTCAGGTTGGACGATACAAAGTTGATCAAGAACGAATTACTACTGATATTCTTGATCGCAAAGGCCGCATCCGAAGGGATAGTCGGACTCTCATTGATAATATCTAGCGCCAATTCTTTGATCGAATCGATGATCACACCAAATTCCTTATTGTTAGGCGCAGGCCGTGCCTCGGCTACTTCGTTAATTGTTGCCGTTAGATAGGGTTCGGCGGTTACGAGTTGTGAAACTTCAAAACGTTTCTTACCCTGGATAATGACCGTCGTATTTCCATCGGGCATTTTAAGAACACGGAGTATACGTGCGACGGTACCTACGGTGTTGATATCTTCCAGTGTGGGGTCCTCCTTGCTTTCGTCCTTTTGAGAGACAACACCGATCACCTTATTTCCTTTATTGGTCTCGTTGATGAGTTTGATCGACTTGTCACGACCCGCGGTTATGGGGATCACTACCCCCGGAAATAGTACGGTATTCTTAAGTGGAAGGATGGGCAGCGTTTCGGGCAGATCCTCTTTGCTCATGGCATCCTCATCTTCCGGGGTCATTAGGGGGATCAATTCGGCATCTTCATTCAGATCCTGAAATGACAAGTTGTCGAGCGTAATTACTTTCGGTTTAGCCATATATTGATTTGAGACATTCTGTCATACGCGAGGAATGCAGAAGGGTCTTCTCTAT
>JBCCHR010000201.1:0-6005 GCA_039028655.1 Bacteroidota bacterium | reverse complement strand
TTTATCCCAAAATTCCGTGAAACAAAATACAACAAATTTGCGAATTCGCTATGGCGAAACCGACCAAATGGGTGTGGTTTATTATGGAAATTACGCTCAATTTTTGGAACAGGGAAGGACGGAATGGCTCCGTGAACTGGGCTTTTCCTACAAATGGATGGAGGAAAACAATATCTTGCTACCGGTGCGAAATCTTAACATAGTTTTTCGACAACCTGCACGTTATGACGACGTAATTTCAATCGTCACAAAACTGAGGAAAATTCCTACTTTTAAGATCGAATTCGACTATGAGATTTACAACGAAGCCGGGGATTTTTTGGTCGAAGCGTACACCTCTCTGGTGTTCGTAAATGCACTGACAAACAAGCTGATGAGAGCCCCGGATTTCTTGCTCGAAAAATTATCTTGAAACCACTTTTTTTTCATCCGATTTTCGTCGGAATTTACGTCAAATTTCAATCTGAAATTGCAAGGTTAATTTTACGTTACCTTCCAACCAAAGATTACAGTTTGGTAACAGTTACCTTATAAGTGTCTGTAAAAAGCTGAAATATGCGATCGGCTTCCATCATGCGCACCGCGATCACCATCTCACAAGCCAGTTCCATTTGTTGACTTTCGATATGGATCCCATGTGTTTTTATGAGTCGCATCACCGTGTTCATTTCAGCATATCCAAAAGTAAGGCGCATCCGTTCATCGATGGTTTTCTCAATCACATTGGCGTTTTCCAATACCATTTGAGCGGCTGTTTTGTAGGCTTGTATGAGGCCGCCAACGCCCAGCTTTGTTCCACCAAAATAGCGGACCACTACCACAAGCACATTGGTCAGGTCGAAGGCCTGCAACTGCCCGTAGATGGGCATTCCCGCGCTATTGTTAGGCTCGCCATCGTCATTGGCCCGATAGGCTTCATACCGCATCCCGAGTTGCCAGGCGTAACACCAGTGTCTCGCTGTGTGATGTTCCTTTTTTAAGTCGAAGAGGTGAGTGCTAATTTCTTCTTCGGAAGTCACCGGGAAGGCATACCCAAAGAACTTGCTACCCCGGTCCTTAAATAGCTGCGGCTCGGGAATGGCGCTGATCGTTTTGTAAGTATCTCGTTCCGAAGCCATCATAACTGTGCCAAAGCGAAGAAAAACAAACTATATATGGCCAGGTCGATCCCGAGCCAGTTTTTTTGTGATAGCAGTTCCTTAAAGAACAGAATGCCTACCAGGGTAGACAACAGCACGATCAACACATTGTTCACTGTAAAGATCCCCGAACTCTCCAAAATATCACTTCGCAAGGCATGTACCAGGAAATAGATGGAAAAATAGTTGGGAATACCTAGGGCAATTCCCCCGATCAGGTTCCTTAGACTGGGTTTGAAGGTTCCTCGCAATAGCTGAACTAACAACACCATAAGGCCCACACCTGCTGCTGCTCCGAAGATCGACGCAGAAAATATGGGCACTTCGTTATGGGCCACATAGGTGTCTTCCAAAAATTTGATACTGGTATCGATCACACCGCTTCCCAAAAATACGAGCAAGGGCAAAACCAGCGTATGTTTACCTTTAACTGCCCCGCTGCCTCCCTTGGCAGAGACCAAATACACGGCCACCAGGGCCAGTAATATGCCTACAAACTTCAAGGGGCCCAGGGACTCCTTATAATAAACGAGGCCAAAGACAATGGGAATGATCAAACTCATCTTTGTGGCCACTGAGACTACCGAGAGTCCGCTGCGTTGGGTTGTAAGTGCCATGAGATTGAACACCAAGATAAAGAGGGTTCCCAACCCAAGTGCATAGAAAAACCAGGAATAGTTGGAGAGTTCAGAGGGCACGATCGTTCCCTCGAAGGCGATCACACCACTCAAACAAGCCACCACATAATTAACGACGATGGCTTGCAAGACGTTTACCCGATAACGTCCAAATAATTTGAATACCACGAAGATGAGGGTAGACGATAATATGCTGCACAACAGATAGATCAAGACGTCCTGTTTTTGTAAACGGTTAGTGTATCACCTGCAATATCAGTTACCTGTTCCGGAAGTTCTTCCAGCAAGGGAGCTGCCACTCCTTTTTCAAATGTAACGGAACCCTGGTAGACCTGTGCTTCATCCCACAATCCCGAGTCGATAAACATTTGCAGGGTTTTGGAGCCTCCTTCAACAATCAAACTTTGTACACCCCTTCGGTATAAGGCATCGCAAATTTGATTTGGGGTTCGCCGAGTGCTGTTGAATACTTCGTAATCTGCTTCAGACTCCTCGGGCGGTGTTTGTTCCGTAAATAATAAGGTAGGTGTGTTGCCGTCCAACAGCTGTGCAGAGGATGGAATCTTAAGGCTGCGGTCCAACACCACACGCAAGGGTGAGCCACCTTGCCAAAGGCGATTGGTGAGTTGAGGATTATCCATTAAGGCGGTGTTGGTTCCTACCAGGATGGCTTGTTCCTCGGAACGAAGTTTGTGCACTCGCTGTTTCGAATACGAATTGGTAATCCAAACCGGAGCTTGTTCGTTGCGCTCTTCCGGGGCTATGAGTCCGTCGGCAGTTTGCGCCCATTTCAGGATGATAAAGGGTCGTTGTTTCTGATGAAAAGTAAAGAACCGCTTGTTGAGATCCAGGCATTGGTTTTCCAAAACACCTACGGTCACCTCACATCCCGCGGCACGCAAGCGTTGGATCCCCTTGCCGGCCACTTTATGGTGAGGGTCTGTGGTTCCAATCACCACTTTGCGGATGCCTTTGTCGATGATGAGGTTGGCACAAGGGGGAGTCCGTCCAACATGACTGCAAGGCTCCAGATTTACATAAATAGTTGCCTTCCGAAGAAGTTGTTCGTCTCGAACAGAGGCAATGGCGTTCACTTCGGCGTGGGGACCTCCGGCTTTTTGGTGCCAGCCTTCCCCGATGATCTTCGAATCGACAACCAGAACACTCCCCACTAGTGGATTGGGGTAGGTGGTGCCCAGCCCATTTTTTGCCAACTCGATGCAGCGCAACATGTATTTTTCATGTAACTTCACGCTGTAAATCTACGAGTAATTTACAGGTAAAAATAATTGCAATGGTAAACTACGCCGTTCGGCATTGTTAAGCGGTATATTTCAAAGTATTATGGCTCCCCAAATTCGACTCATTCAACAAAAAGACAATCCGCAACTGGCCCTCATCATCCGTTCAGTCCTCGTGGAATTGGGTGCTCCCAAAGAAGGGACCGCCTACGAAGACGAGGCCCTGGATCAAATGTTCGAAACCTACCAGCCCGATCGCAGACGATTTTTCGTGATCGAAGAGAATGGGAAGGTTATTGGCGGTGGTGGGATCGCCCCCCTGGATAATTACAAAGGGAATGTTTGTGAGTTACAAAAAATGTATTTTCTCCCGGAAGCACGGGGCAGGAAGTTGGGTACCCAGCTTATCGACCGCTGCCTGGAAACGGCGCGGGAATTTGGATACGAACACTGTTACCTGGAAACCATGTCGTATATGGAAGCCGCGCAGCGTTTGTATAAAAAGTACGGCTTCGCGTTATTGGACGGGCCCATGGGAGACACCGGACACTACGCTTGCGGTGTGCACATGATCAAAGCACTGTGATTGGGGTCGCCTGATCAATATTCAAAACTTGAGGATCAATGACGATCAAATAACTAAAAGATCAATTTAACCGGGAACTTACCGGATCGTATCCTTCGGAAGAGGTACAATCGTTCTTTGGTATTCTTTCTGAATTTATTCTGAATTACTCCAGGCTGGACACCGTAACTCGTGCGCACGAATCCGTTTCCGAAGAAAAAAGAATAGCCTTCATGGATGCCATCGAGCGATTGAAGCAATTCGAACCCGTACAGTACATCACGGGCTCCACCGAATTTTTCGGAATGCCTTTTCATGTAAACAAGCATGCTTTGATACCCCGTCCCGAAACCGAGGAATTGGTGAGTTGGATACTGGATGACCAAAAAGCATATGGCGATCTTCCCGATAGTGAAGTGCCTGTGCGCGTCCTGGACGTAGGAACCGGTTCCGGTTGTATTGCTATTGCATTAGCCAGCCAATTGCCGCGCGCTTTGGTTACAGGACTGGATGTTTCGGAGGAAGTACTGTACCTGGCGCAATCGAATGCTGCGCTCAACCATGTGGAAGTTCAATTTGAACATACCGATATATTGATGACCAGCACGCTTAAGCACTCCTACGATGTGATCGTATCCAATCCGCCCTACGTTCGTGCTTCCGACAAAGAACTCATGCATGCCAACGTGCTCGAATTCGAACCTCATACTGCCCTGTTTGTGAGCGACGAGGATCCGTTACTTTTTTTCAAGAGGATTGGTATGTTGGCCATCGGGCATTTACAACCGCACGGCCGTTTGTACTTCGAGATTAATGAGTATCTTGGTGAAGAACTCGTTACCGCGATGCACGATCTTGGCTTTTCTAAGGTCGAACTTCGCAAGGACTTTTTAGGGAAAGACCGAATGCTGCGGTGTATGATGTAACCAATAGACTCATGAGAGAATTACAACGTATTTGTGTTTTCTGCGGAAGCAGTGATGGCAACGATCCTGTTGTTACGGAGGCCGCCCGGAATCTTGGGCAGGTTTTTGCCGATCGAAACATCACACTTGTATACGGTGCCGCCAAAATCGGCGTGATGGGTACCATTGCCGAAACGCTTCTGGCTTCTCGTGGTAAGGTGATTGGGATCATTCCACAGTTTCTTAAGAAAAAGGAGGTGGTACACCTGGGACTTACCCAACTCATTACGACAGACAACATGCATGAGCGCAAACTCAAGATGCAGGAGATGAGCGATGGTTTCATTGCTTTGCCTGGAGGTTTTGGTACGTTGGAAGAGTTGTTTGAGATCATCACCTGGCTACAATTGGGCTTACACGACAAACCCATTGGCTTACTCAATGTGAATGGCTTTTACGATGATCTGCTGCGATTGTTGGAGCGTATGGTGCGCAACGGGTTCTTAAAAATGGATAACTACGATCTTTTGCTGGTCGATACTTCCCTGGAAGGATTGCTTACAAAAATGGCGTCCTTCAAATCACCTAAGGTTCCTAAATGGTTAAATCCCGAACGAACGTGATTCTCAAGTTATTAACGATTTGAGTAGATTTTTCAACATTCCTGTGGTGGTCGTCAATTAATACCTACATTGACTAGGTTAACCATCAATAATTTATATATGAGTTCTTCTAAAAAGTATTTTGCTGAAGGTCTGGGGACCTTCGCACTCGTGTTATTTGGATGTGGTGCTGCCACCGTTTCCGGAGTCGCCTCGACCGGTCCTTCCGGTATCGGATTACTGGGTATTGCCCTGGCGTTCGGACTTGCCGTAGTGGCTATGGCCTACACCATCGGCCCCATTTCAGGGTGCCATATCAATCCCGCTATTTCGATTGCCATGCTGGCCGCTGGAAAGTTGTCTGGTAAGGACACTGTGAGCTATGTGATCTCCCAATGTTTGGGTGCTATTGCAGCCGCCGGAGTTTTATATCTTCTGTTGAGCGGAAGTGCCGGATTCACCATGCCCGAATGGGGATTGGGTAGTAACGGCTGGGGAGAGGGTTATCTTGGAGGGTACGACATGAAGGCGGCACTCATCTCGGAGTTTGTGTTCACCTTCTTGTTCCTCATGGTTATCTTCGGTACCACCGCCAAAGATGCCTCGCCACAAATGGCAGGTTTGGCCATTGGAATCTCGCTGGTGCTTATTCACCTGGTGTCCATTCCTATTACTGGAACCTCCGTAAATCCTGCTCGTAGTCTTGGACCTGCTCTGTTTGCAGGAGGTACCGCTTTGAGTCAGTTATGGCTCTTTGTCGTTGCACCCATCGCAGGTGGATTGTTTGCCGCGGTGGTTCGAAAGATCTTCGTGAACGACTAAGTATCTGATTTACATATCTAAGAAAAAAAACCGTCCAATAAGGGCGGTTTTTCCGTAATAGCCAACGGTTATTTTCATGTAACTTGAAGGAAT
>JBCCHR010000200.1:0-6020 GCA_039028655.1 Bacteroidota bacterium | reverse complement strand
TTGTCGCGAAGGCCCACGCTGTGTTGGCGAGGTCCTGGCCATTGAACTCGCTGAGCCGCGACCGAGCTACATCGGCAATCGCATCGAAGAGCTCACTCGCGTCGATGCCCAATGTGGCGAAGCTCGTTGTTAAGTAGTTCGTTAAGATCGTATTCACCGTTGTTGTAGCCGTACACCACCACGAAGACCGGGAACAACAGTAAGAACCACCGTATAACAATGTTGATCTTCTTCCACTCCCCCTGGAAGTGCAGATTTCGGATATAGATATAGTACGTAAGCGACTGTCCCAACATGATGGCGAAATCGTCCCGCAAATAGCCATAAACGAACAAAAGGAAAGAAGCGATAAGGCTCAAGATCCAGAACAGGGAAGGGGTAATGATGCGGTTGTTCTTTTCTGAAAGGATCCATTGTACCAACAACCGACCCGAAAAGAGGATCTGCGCGAGAAACCCGATGCTGTAGATCATCCAGTCACTCATCCCTTGTCCTTTACTTCATAATTGATGTATTTTTTCTTCATCCACAGGTAGGCGAAGCAATCCATGAGTGGGCCAATAAGTCGGTTCCAAACACCAAATTTTGCCGTACCGGCAATGCGCGGAAAGTGTTGCACAGGTATCTGAAGCACTTTGCCATTTTGAAGCAGGATCATGGCCGGAAGAAAGCGATGCAGCCCCTTGAACATGGGAATGCGTTTGGCATAGGACGTTTTGATCACCTTTAGCGGGCAACCGGTATCGTCCATTCCATCGTGCGTAAAGGCACGGCGAATGCCATTCGCGATCTTGGACGACATGTTCTTAACAAACGAATCCTTACGATTGGAGCGAACTCCCGTGACCAGATCGTACTCGCCAATGTGTTCCAGCAACAGGTTGAAATCGGCCGGGGCGGTTTGCAGGTCACTATCGATATAGCCCAACAGCGGACTATCCACATGGTCGAAACCTGCCTTGATGGCCGCACTCAATCCCCTGTTCTCGGTAAAGGAAATGTAGTGGAACTGTGATTGCCGTTGGCAAATGGCCTCAATGAGCTCCTGGCTCGTATCCTTGGAACCATCATTCACGAAGAGGATACTGGTTTTCTTTGAGGCGATCTCGGTATAGGCGAGAAGTTCCTTTTCGACCCTTTCCAGATTTTCTTCCTCGTTATAAACCGGAACAATGATGGTAAACTCGTACATAGGAGCTGTGGTTGTTTTGTGCAAAAGTAATTTTTTTGTGAAAGAGTTCGGGAAATGTGCATTCAAAACTTCAACGCAAGGGGTTTCTTTTGGACGAATACAGACATTGGCGCGTTAAATTGTGTATTTTTGACCACTGAATTTTTATCACAATGAAGGTATTAGTGACCGGCGCAGCCGGATTTATTGGATCGCACACGGTCGAACGTTTGCACGCCTTAGGCCACGATGTAGTTGCTATCGATAATTACTCCACCTATTACGATACCGCTCTGAAGTATCGCAACACCGAGGCACTGGCTGCGATAGGGATCACGGTGCAGCATATTGACCTGAGGGAAGATGACCTTTCCGAGGTTATTTCCGAAGAAACCCAATTTATCTTTCATTTTGCTGCACAACCCGGAATTTCTGCAAGCAGTAGTTTCGAATCCTATTTTTCCAACAATATCCTGGGAACCCAGCGCATGCTGGATAGGCTGGAAACATTGGAAAACAAGGCATTCTTTGTCAACATTGCCACTTCTTCCATCTATGGTTTGCAAGCGACCTTACGGGAAGACGAGGCCCCACTACCGGCATCCTGGTATGGGGTAACCAAGCTGGCGGCCGAGCAACTGGTGCTCGCATACACCCGCCGAAATTTGTTGCAGGGAACTTCCTTGCGCCTGTATTCGGTTTACGGCCCAAGGGAGCGACCGGATAAGCTGTATACCCGACTTATCGACTGCGGACTCAATGGTAAGCCTTTTCCACTCTATGAGGGAAGCGAAAAGCACCTGCGAAGTTTTACCTATGTTCAGGACATTGTCGATGGCATTGTTAGTGTGATCAAGCATACCGAGGCTTGCAATGGTGAGATCTTTAACCTTGGAACCGAGGAGGAGAATACAACGGCCACGGGGATTGCCACTGTAGAGCAGATCCTGGGAACGAATATCACCATCGAGAGTCACCCACCCAGACCGGGTGACCAATCGAGAACCAAAGCTAATATCGACAAAGCACGAAGGGTACTCAATTACAACCCTCAAACAGGGCTGAAAGAAGGATTGGAGGCCCAGGTGGCCTGGTTCAGATCCAACTTCATGTAGGTGCGGAAAGGAAATGGTTCGTTCCTAGATTAACATCGGAAATATCCCTTGACTCGGTTTTCAAATTTTAAGGTATCTTGCAGCGGTCATTCACGCTTTCAATAAATCATCAACCCGCAAACAATCTAATCGCCCGTGTCATTTCGTTCCAACATTCGGTTTACCATTGTGATTCCATGTTACAACGAAGCGAAGCGTTTTCAATCATCCTATCCTCGATATGTGGAGTTTTTGAACGAACATCCTGATGTGGGATTGTGCCTGGTGGATGATGGTTCCAAGGATGATACCTATCAATACATCCAACAGTTGGCCAAAGAGCATCCGGAACAGATAGACCCGGTATTTTTGGAGAAGAATGGCGGTAAAGCAGAAGCGGTTCGTGCCGGAATGCTACATAGCAGTGCCAACCATACATCACACTATATCGGATTCCTGGATGCGGATCTTGCCACTCCATTTGACGAATGCCTCAGGGTAGAACAGATCGCCAGGGAACGCGATGCGATCACCTTTGCATTTGGGTCCCGTATCTTGAAGGTTGGGTCTGATATCCAGCGTACGAAATTTAGGTTCCTGGCCGGACGATTTGTGGCCACGCTCATTTCTGCGATGCTTCGACTCAAGGTATACGACACCCAATGCGGGTGTAAGATCTTCAAGTCGGAACTAGTTCCTGTATTATTCGAAGGCCCTTTTATTTCCAAGTGGTTGTTTGATGTGGAACTGTTTTTTAGAATGCTGAAACACTACGGACGTGCCGAAGCAAAGTCCAAAATGGTCGAGGTGCCGCTCAAACGTTGGGAGGACATGGGCGACTCTAAAGTAGGCATGGGCTACTTCTTCAAACTATGGGTAGACCTGTATCGCATTAAACGAAGATACCGACGCTAAATGCATCAATAATCAACCAATGATGAGCTTGAAGGGAATTTCGAAATCTACTTTTATCAAATGGGCAGTGCCTGGAATAATTCTTTTGAGGGTAATCACTCTGTTCGCAGTTCCGTTGCTGGATAAAACAGAGGCTCGCTATGGAGAGATCGCTCGTCTCATGCAGGATACGGGGCAGTGGGTGGTACTTCAGTTTGATTATGGGATCCCATTTTGGGCCAAGCCGCCACTCTCGAGTTGGTTATCGGCCTTCAGTTTTCAGGTTTTTGGCGTCAATGAGTTTGCCTCACGTTTACCATCCTTTCTTATCGCCATCGCCATTATCCTTATACTCATCAAGGGATTAAAATTAAAAGGAATATCGAGGTACGTTCTTGCCTTCATTCTGTTAACCATACCGGAGTATCTGCTCCATGCCGGAGTAACCTCTACGGATAGTGCCTTATTGTTGGCCATTGTGGTGACCATGATCTCCTTTTGGAAAACCATCAGTGAGGATCGCACCACCATATGGTCGTACCTCTTTTTCGTTGGCATTGGCATAGGATTGCTCGCCAAGGGTCCCATCGTGATTATTCTTACCGGACCGCCCCTGTTGGCATGGTGCCTGTTGGTCAAAGGAAGGTTAAGAGCCACTTTCAGGCGACTTCCCTGGATACTGGGACTGTTAATCGTCGCCGCCATTGCAGTGCCCTGGTATTTGTTGGCCGAAAAGGAATCTCCCGGCTTTATAGATTATTTCATTGTTGGAGAGCACTTCAAACGATTTACCGAGTCGGGCTGGTCGGGTGACAAGTACGGTTACGCCAAGAAGCAGCCATTGGGTATGATCTGGCTGTTCCTTTTGGCCTTCGGTTTCCCTTGGATCCAGATTGTGGGATACCAGCTTTGGAAGAGACGGAAATCGCTACTCAGGGATCCCTGGGTATCGTTCTTGCTATTATGGATGCTATGGACTCCTTTGTTCTTCACCATTTCCAAGAGTGTGATCCATACCTACATCCTTCCCTCAACAGTTCCCTTAGGGCTGTTGGCCCTCCATTTCTGGGATCGCGAGAAATATTGGGTAAAAACCGCATCGATATTCCCTGCTGCAGTGGTATTGGCGCTTATTGGGATTACGGTGAGTAATTCATGGGAAAGTACCATGAATACCGACAAATACCTGATCGAACGCCAGGAAATTGCCACCAAACACAGCGATGTACCGCTTTGGTACTGGAAACAGAAATCGTATTCAGGGCGGTTCTACGCAAGACGCCCGATAAGCGTGATTAAGGACGAGCGAAGTCTCGACTCGCTCTTATCCCTTCCCGATCGATTTTTCATCATGATTCCGAAGAAAAGAGAACACGAAGTTCCAGAGGAATTGAAAGGAAGGTTACAGGTGTTGGACACCAGTCTCAAACACCGCCTTTACACCAATCGGAAATAACAGGAGGACATGTCAACTCGATCAGGAGCCCATGGCCAGCAGTTTTCTTGCGGCATGGAAGGGCGTGGTCTTGTTTTCACTTAGTAGTTGCAATTGCTGTTCCAATTCTTTCTTAATTTCAGGTCGCCGGTAGAATGCATCCTTAAGTCCGGACTCGATAGTTTGGAGCAACCAATACTTATTTTGTTCTTTTCTTTTTTGCTGAAACAGTCCTTGCTCCTGATGCAGGGATATGTAGGTGTCGATTAACTCCCACACCCGATCGACCCCCTCATTTTCCATGGCCGAGCAGGTGAGTGTCTTTGGGATCCAGCCACTTTCCTTGGGAGGATATAAGTGCAGTGCCCGGTTGAATTCGACCTTGGCCAGCTTCGCAGCCTTTCGATTCTCTCCGTCTGCCTTGTTGATGACTATAGCGTCGGCCATTTCAATGATACCTCTTTTGATCCCTTGCAACTCGTCTCCCGCTCCGGCCAACTTCAGCAATAAAAAGAAATCGGTCATAGAATGGACGGCAGTTTCGCTTTGGCCCACCCCCACAGTTTCAATGATAATAGTATTGTATCCTGCCGCTTCGCAAAGGATGACCGCTTCTCTTGTTTTTCGAGCGACACCTCCCAACGAATCTCCGCTGGCTGAGGGACGGATATAGGCATTTGGTTCCTTGACCAGCGCTTCCATGCGTGTTTTGTCGCCCAGGATGCTCCCTTTGCTCAGGCTGCTGCTAGGATCTACGGTGAGAACTGCAACGCGCTTTCCTTTGGCAGTAAGCAAGAGACCCAGGCGTTCTATGAAGGTACTTTTTCCGACGCCGGGGACACCCGTGATCCCGATGCGTACCGATTGGTTGGCATGGGGAAGGCAGGCCTCGATCACCTGGGCGGCCAGTTCCTGATGCTGCTTTGCTGTGCTTTCGACCAAGGTGATCGCCCGGCTCAAAGCCGTGGTATCGCCTTGGAGAATCCCATCAATAAGTTCCAGTGGTGTGGGTGGTTTTTTCCGGCTTTGTTTCAATTTCTCAGCCGCCGATGTGCTCATCGACTGGGGAGGAGTGATTCCGGCTTTTTCGTGCAGTGCACCGCTATGTTCCGAGTCTGTGGCCAACTTGTTCTATTTTACTTCCATGGGCAGTGTCACCACTACCTGATCCCAGGCCAATAGCAACATGGGTGGCTGCATGGGCATACTGATCATCCGGATGGAGAACTTTTCCTGAGAGTTTACGATATTGGAGACCTTGGCCTTGGCGACTACCACGTCGTATTCGGCTTCTCGCATGGCTTTGGAGTCTTGCCATCTTACGCCCCATGGGTACATCTTACTATTGAAAATGATCTCCCATTCTTCTTCGCCTGGAATGGTCCATAGGGTATAGTCGCCGGCTGGTAATTCCTGGCCATCGATG
>JBCCHR010000199.1:0-6023 GCA_039028655.1 Bacteroidota bacterium | reverse complement strand
TTTGACGTCTTGTTGAATCTCCTTTTATAAAATTCGACCCTCAAAATAATGAATTACGATTGCCATCACTTTTCGTTGGCAGTTGTGATGCTCCAATCCTTTCTATTTTCCGGAATTAACTACTTTTGTGTTTACAGGGAATAGGTGTCATACATCATGTATCTCGACTCCCGCACTCACTAAATTTCTGGCAATGATCAATTGGAACTGGTTGCAAACTTCTTATCCCTTCGAACACGCTGTTTCGGATAAACGAAATACCATTCTTTCCCTTTCGCTATTTGCCAGTCTCATCCTTTTGCTATTGCAGCCTTATGGATTTGTTCCCATGAACCAGATGGTCATGTCTGCTGGCTATCTGGTGATTTCTGTGGGGCTTTTTGCTCTCAACTTCTACGGATTCCCAAAGGCATTTCCGCAGTGGTTCGAAGAAAGTAAATGGTCTGTCCAACGTGCGCTGTTGTTTTTACTTTATAATTTCTTCGTCATCGGACTATGGACCCATGTGTTCAGAGCACTCGTGATCAAAAACGACATTGCGTATCTCATTTCGGGGGAAGAATTGCTGGTGGGATTAGGTAAAATAATGGGGATTGGCCTGGGGGCGTCGGTGCTGCTTATTTTGATTCGTTACAATGTTCTGGCGCGCAAACACTTGCAAGTATCACAAGAATTAAACAGGCAATTGCGAGAGGAATTGCATCAGCTTGCCCCTATCAGTGCGGAAGAGACGATCGAACTGTTGCTCGAGAACAAATCGGTTGTTTTTAAAAGAGCGGAGCTGAATTATATCAAATCGGAGGGCAACTATGTTTCCTTGCATCTGGCCTCCGTCGAAAATCGAACTCCGAAATTGTACCGAGCACGAATGAAGGAGACAGAAGAAGCCCTGGCTAAGTTCCCGGAGTTTTTTCGTTGCCATCGTTCATTTTTGATCAACTTGAATCGCATCGAATCGTCGCATGGAAACTCCCAGGGGTTGTTCATCAAAGTAATTGGTGATACCAGTCGTATCCCTGTGGCCAGACCAAATATCAGTTTTTTGAGAAAGCGGATTGCCGATAAGTTGGCCTGATCTATTCAATTCAACACAAACCCACGCAATCCATCCCAAATTGTTGGAACCGACCGGTTTTACTGAATACTTTAGTTCCATCAAAAAACGTAAAACAATGAAATCTACAAGCAACAAAAACAACATTGGATGGATCCTGGGACTCCTCACCTTTCAAATTGCGCCACTGGCGATCGTACTTTTTCACCTCTACAGCTTCAGCAATTTTAATGAGGCAGCCGGATGGCTCACAAATGCCAATGGTGACTGCAAATTCTACACCAACATAAACAGTGAACATCGATCGTTCGATTGGACGGGTGCCTGTATGGACGGGATGATCCATGGCGAAGGAAAATTGAGCGTTTACGAGGACAACAGAAAACTATACGACTATCAGGGATTGGCTACAGAAGGAAAACTAAATGGCCAGGGATCTATGCGATGGGCCTTTGATGGGGATATTTATGAAGGTGAATTTATCGACAACAGGCTAAACGGGTATGGTAAATTTTACAATGACGACGGAGATCATTACGAAGGTTATTTCGACAACTGGGCGCGCTCCGGTGAAGGGACCTATTGGTACGAACCGGAAAGCGACGTTTTTAAATACGAAGGGCTTTGGAAAGACGATGAACCGAATGGTATGGGAACCATGTACTACCGTGATGGCCGTGTGGAATATGGACTATTTGAAGATGGTGAGTTGGTCCGGGAACAGGAAACTTCCGCAACGGTCTCGACAACATATCCAAAAAATGTGCTTATTACCAACGATGATGGCGTGGAGGACATGAACCGTCTCGTTTGCCTGGCCGAGGCTATTAGCGAAAGAGCCGAAATGGTCGTGGTAGTGGCCAGTACGAGTAATCGAAGTGGTACCTCCAATATGTTGTCGGTCGCGCGCACAGGATCGTTAACAGCAAAACTTCTGTCTTTCGACGAGGAACGGAATATCTACATCTACGAGTTGGACGGTTACCCGGCAGATTGCGTACTGTTTGGAGGGCTAGGAGTGTTTCAGCAACAAAACAAAAACATCGACCTCTTGATCTCAGGCATCAACGGAGGGGCCAATCCCGGTTTGGCGTGGTTTGGATCGGGAACCATTGGCGCAGCGCGCACAGGGGCCTTAGCTGGAATTCCATCTATAGCCGTCTCAGGAATCAACGAAGACGAACCCAGCAAGGATGGGCTCAAGAGACTATGCGGCTGGGTAGCAGACATTGCCGGCTCTGAAGTTGTGAACACCATGCAGCCCTACGAATACTTGACGATTAGCATACCCGAAGAACTAGACAAGATAAAAGGCGTGAAAGTAATCGAAAGAGCAGTTACCTTCGATGGGGCTCCATTTCTTCTAGAACGTGATAAGGAAGTAGAAACGGTACGAGAAGGAGAAGAAGTTTCATGGTACTTGCGGCCCCAGGATCCTTCCAAGGTGTACAAGATGCCCGCCGAAAATGATATCTATTACTACAGCCAAGGGTATATTGTGGTGGTACCGATGAGCATCAACGAGAATAATCCAAAGCGAATACCCCACTACCGCACTTATGAATCGGCTCTATGGAATTGGTTCGAGGAATAGAGTGGTGATTGGTTTACAGCGTACGGATCGTTAATCGATCAGCTGCACGCTTAGTTTGGAGCCCGATCTAATTCGAACGTTGGTGTTGGTTTGATCAGGATAGACCTCGAACGTCTGATTGGCAGGCAGGTCAAGGTAAATCGAACGCGTAAGCGTATAGTAGTCTGGATCGACCGAAACGTCGGCATAAACGCGAGTTCCGGGTATTTCAGTTTCTTCCTGAACCAGGAAAAACTCTACTTCTTCACTCCCGCTAGCGCTAATTTGTTCGACATTGATCGTAAACGTTACGCGATACACTCCCGCTCTTCCGGTGGTGATACTGGTAGTTGTAGTGGCAGCTTCCGAAGCGGCTCCGGCACTGCTGAAGTCGATCGGAGTGTTGATAGTAATATGGTTCACGGTGCTGGTGCTGAATATGCTGCCGTAGACTTTGGTATCATTGGAGAGACCTAACTTTCTCCACATGCTTCCATCGAAAAAATAGAATCCGGTACCATGGGCACCTGAGCCAGTGACCGAACTGTTGCTGTTGTAGATCAACATTCCGGTGGCCGCGGTGTTGCTATTGTCCAGACTGGTGCGTGTTGTTTCCGGCAAAGAGATCCTTGGAGCCAAAAATCCTTGATCGGTGGAGGCGATGTCTAATGCTGCCGATGGGTCGGGTGCGTTGGTATCAATAGCCACCTGCCCCATAGCAGACCAACTGCTCAATACTAGAAAGAATGCGAGATAGCCTACGATATGTAAATGTAGCTTCATAGGTTTTATTCGTCTATTAATTCAACAGATAGGGATGAGCCCGACAAGATGGTAACATTGGAATTGCTTTGATCGGGACGTATTTCCAGTTTTTGATTGGCCGCTAAATTGACCATCGTTATTTGTGTGGCCGAAACATACACAGGATTGTCGGAAACATCGGCATAGGTCCTGGTTCCGGGAACTTCTGTCCCTCCTTGAGTGAGGTAGAATTCGATCTCATGACTTCCTCCCCCGGCACCGCTCTTTACAATGTTGACAGTGTAGATAACCAGATATGTACCAGCCCTTCCTGTGGTAATCCCGTCTGCCGCCATGGTCAATCCGTTATTAGTCCCCGTCGTGTCGAAAGGCAGGGCAGTATTGTTGGTTATACCCGCAGAGGCATCACTTACATTATAGACTTCCCCATATAGTTTTTCCTCAGGTGCCACCGCGAGCTTTACCCAAATACTTCCATCGTAATAATAATACCCTTCACCCGATGCGCCCGACCCGGTAATGGAATTATTGGTATTGTAAATAAGCAATCCCGTAGCGGCTTGATTGGTACCGTCCAGGGTGTTTAATTCGGTGCTTGATAATGCGATCCGCGGTCCAAGAAAACCAGCGGCAACAGCGCTAATCTCCAGAGCAGCTGACGGATCTGGTGTGGTGGTTCCTATACCTACTTGCCCGAATATATTTCCTTGAAATAACAGGCAAAAAATGAGACATGTGATCGAGGGCTTCATGACATTTTTGTTTTGTTAAGGAAGGCTAATATATACGTTTGTAGGTATTTACTTACGTATAAACCGTAATAATTTTAATTTATTCGTCTACCTGCATTTTTTATCGATGTAATACGTAAATCATTGATTTTGAACTATCCCCATCACCCTATTGACCCAGGCATGAGCATGGAAGTTTATAACCAACAACATCAGTAGTTTAAAACACAGCTTTCAAGAACTGGTCTATTGGAACCAGCGAAATCCATGTTCAATCAAGTAGCCGTTGAATGGCCGCCTCAATAGCCAATTCATCTCCTTCTTTGAATTCGAGCAAGGCGTAACTAACTTTTTGAGACTCATCTAACAGATAAGTAGTAGGGAAATCGGCCACCCGGAAAATACTTCCGGCCACCTCATTTGCCCCCTGACCATTTTTGAGAAAGACGTAGTCAAGGTCATATGTATTCTGGAACGCCTTAACGCTTTCCACATCACCAGAAACATCGATGGTAACGATCTCTAATCCTTTTTCCCGGTATCGTTCATAAAGAGGTTTTAATTTTTGAAGTTCGGTACGACAGATCCCTCGAGAGGGTAGCCATAGAACAATTAAGGTGGCTTTCCCGTTGATGTCGTAATAAGTCTCGAGTTCGCCGTCCAGGTTTGGTGTTACAAAATTGGGAACAACAGGAGCGATCCTTTTCCGGTGTTTTTCCATAGCATCACCGAGACCTTCCTGTTTGCCACCTGCTGCAATAAATGCCTCTCGGTACAGAGACCTGGCCTCCTTATTATCTGAAAAAACAGCAAGTGGACCGATTGTTTCCAACGCAGCTTCGTAATCTCCGGTCTCAAAGTGAATCCGGGCCATAAACATTGCCACAAAACTACGGTTCGCATAGCCGACAAAATTTGTTCTCAATTTTGAAAATTGAGGAACAAGCAGCTCTTTCGCATGTGCATAATCCTTAATTCCGATCAAGTATCCGGCCTCCCAAACTTCGGCAAGTTCATAGAATTTATTGGCGGTCCACGCAATTCCGGCCTCCTCTTGGTTGCCAAAAACCGGATGGTCACGCAATGCGTCCACATTCGACTTCGACTTCATCGCCTTACCATGTTCCCCCAATAATTCCAAAATGTCCAGCATGGCTGCCCCGCGACAAACAGCTTCGTTCAATTCGATTGGAATTGTATCGGCATTCATCTCTTTCACATAGTTTACAAATCTTTCCGAACTATTGGCCTTCGCATACGATAGGACGATCGATTTCCGGGCTTCCCAAATGGCTTGCTCATTGGTGACGCCTTTGGTGTTTTCCAAAATGTAATTCGCCTTGGCAAGGTGATCTTCTTTGTATTTATAGATGGCAATGATATCCAATACCGTTACGGTTAGGTGACTGTTAGGATGTAGTTCAATGAACTTTTTGAGTGCTGTAATTTTATCCTCTGGAGTGTCGGCCGCTACGTAATCTTTATTTATTTCCTTGAGGTCTTTTTCGGCCAGTTCGGCGTTGCTTTCGGGTAAAGTAACTATTACTTCTGAAGTTCCCGTTTCTTTACATGCTACAGGCACAAACATCGCCAGCGTAAGGTATAGGATTGCAACTATTGCAGTAGTTGTTGTTGAATTCATTTAGGAAGCGATTAAAGTATTCAGTTTAAAACAAAATCTTGCTTTAAGTACACAAGATATTGATAACTAATGAATTAACCATGGCTACTAGAATTACTTGTTAGATGCGGATAACAAGCGATCCAGTTTACATATCAATACCTCGATAGTAATCTAATACCTTCACACGGAGCCAATACTCAAATTTGGCGTTGGTAAGATTGATCTTTGCATTGTCCAGATTGTTCTTACTGGTGATGTAATTCAGGAAATTGGAAA
>JBCCHR010000198.1:0-6034 GCA_039028655.1 Bacteroidota bacterium | reverse complement strand
GTAGCTTCGAAAAGAGTTTCACCTTGCCAGAAACTGTCAATGTGGACGATATTCAGGCTGCGTACCAAGACGGAATACTATCCGTCACGCTTCCGAAGAAAGAAGTGAAAGAAGAAATTAAAAGAATGGTTGAGATTTCATAATTGAAATTTAATTTGGTTAGTTAGTTGAAAAAGGCCGCGTATTACTCAATCGATACGCGGTCATTTTTTTGCCCTTTTCCCAATCAACTACCTTCGCCGCCGTTTGCCGGACGTGCGCTTTTCCAATTGATCCACAAAGCTGCTGTTGTCCGAATCTTTTATCGATTCCCGCAGCTGTGAAAGCTCGCTCTGGCTAAGGTTCCGCCATTCTCCCACAGCAAGATTACCCAGGGAGATGTACATGATACGGGTACGTTTTAAAGCGGCAACCTCATAACCCAAGTACTCACACATGCGTCGTATCTGGCGGTTCAATCCCTGGACCAGAACGATTCGAAAGGTATTCCGACTCAGGCGTTCCACTTCGCATTTCTTGGTTACCGTGTCCAGGATGGGAATGCCTCCACCCATACGTTTTACAAACTCATCGGTCACGGGCCGATCTACTTGTACGATATACTCTTTTTCATGCCTGTTCCCGGCACGCAATATCTTATTCACGATATCGCCGTCGTTGGTCATCAGCAGTAGCCCTTCGCTAGGCTTATCCAGTCGGCCAATATGAAAAATGCGTTCCTTGTGATTGATAAAATCCACCACGTTGCCTTCCACTCTCTGATCTGTCGTGCAGGTGATACCCACGGGTTTGTTCAAGGCAATATACACCAGGTTCTCGTTGCTTGAGATCAATTGTCCCTTCACTCTTATCTCATCCCCGGGCATCACGCGATCGCCCAGTCCGGCAGGGTCACCATTCACGGTAACATGGCCCGCTTCGATATGCGTATCCGCCTGTCGTCGTGAACAAAAACCACTGTCGCTGATCGCCTTATTGAGTCGTATGGAATCGGGATGATGCATCGCTATTATACCTCCAATAATTGTTTCTGAAACGATTTTATCTGATCTCGTAACTTCGCAGCCATGATAAAATCCAATTCCTTGGCGGCCTTTTCCATAGCTTTTCTGGTATCGCGGATCTTCTTTTCCAATTGCGGTTTGGTCAGGTATTCGATGTCCTTCTCAGCGGCCAAACTCTCAGCGTTATCGAACGTATAGGCCTCTGTCTTCGATTTGGTAAGCACATTTTCCAACGACTTCTTGATGGCGGTTGGAGTGATGTTATTGGCTACGTTGTAATTCATTTGCTTGTCGCGTCGGTAGTTGGTCCCATCGATGGTGGCCTGCATGGATTTGGTGACCTTATCGGCATACATAATGGCCTTCCCGTTGATGTGGCGCGCCGCCCGTCCCACTGTCTGGGTGAGCGAACGCGTACTACGCAGAAACCCTTCCTTATCCGCATCCAGGATCGCAACCAACGAAACTTCTGGCAAGTCTAATCCTTCCCGAAGTAAGTTCACGCCTACTAGTACATCGAACAAGCCGAGACGCAGGTCCTGCATGATCTCTACACGCTCAAGGGTGTCCACATCACTATGGATATAGCGACATCGAATGGAGATTCGCGTAAGGTATTTGGTGAGTTCCTCGGCCATTCGTTTGGTAAGGGTGGTCACCAGCACACGTTCGTCCTGTTCTACGCGCTGTTGGATCTCTTCCAACAGGTCATCGATCTGATTCAGGCTTGGACGCACTTCGATAGGAGGGTCGAGCAATCCTGTGGGTCGGATCACTTGTTCCACATACACACCTTCGGTCTTTTCCAACTCGTAGTCGGCCGGAGTGGCACTCACGTAGATCACCTGGTTTTGCATGGCCTCGAATTCTTCAAATTTCAGAGGTCGGTTATCCATGGCAGCCGGTAGTCGGAAACCATACGAGACCAAATTCTCCTTCCTGCTGCGATCTCCGCCGTACATGGCGCCCACCTGTGATACTGATACATGGCTTTCATCTACCACCATGAGGTAGTCTTTGGGGAAGAAGTCCAGCAGACAGAACGGACGTGTGCCCGGTTGGCGCTGGTCCAGGTAGCGCGAGTAATTCTCGATCCCGCTGCAATAGCCCAGTTCCCGGATCATCTCAAGGTCAAAATTCGTGCGTTCCTCCAGGCGTTTGGCTTCCAGGTGTTTGCCCAAATCCTTGAAATAGTCGATCTGTTTTACCAGGTCGTCTTGTATGTTGTGAATCGCATTTTGCAGCACATCCTGGGAGGTCACGAACATATTAGCGGGGTAAATGGTGAGTTGCTCATACTTTTCGATCACTTCATTGGTGTTGGGATCGAACGACTCCATTTCTTCGATCTCATCCCCAAAAAAGTGAATTCGAAAGGCATAATCCGCGTATCCCGGGAACACATCTACGGTATCACCTTTGATACGAAATCGCCCATGATGGAAGTCGCCTTCGGTGCGAGCGTAGAGCCCCTGCACCAGTTGGTGCAGTAATTTTGTTCTGGACAGTATCTGCCCTTGTTCCAATGCCACGACGTTGCGTTGAAATTCTTCCGGATTCCCAATTCCGTAGAGACAGGAAACCGACGCCACCACCAACACATCCCTTCGACCCGAAAGTAGGGCAGAGGTAGTACTCAATCGCATCTTTTCGATCTCCTCGTTAATGGACAGATCTTTCTCGATGTAGGTACCGCTGGTCGGGATGTAGGCTTCCGGCTGGTAGTAGTCGTAGTAGGATACAAAGTACTCCACGGCGTTGTTGGGAAAAAACTGCTTGAACTCGCTGTAAAGCTGCGCGGCGAGCGTTTTGTTGTGGGCGAGAACCAAGGTGGGCTTTTGCACTTCCTGTACCACATTGGCGACGGTAAAGGTTTTTCCGCTTCCCGTTACCCCCAGTAAAACCTGGTATTTTTCGTCGGATTGTATGCCATCCACCAGTGTTTGTATGGCTTCCGGCTGGTCTCCAGTTGGTGTAAAATCTGAGATTAATTCGAATTTCATGGCAGAAGCAAAGATACTGAAAATGGAAGCATTTTTAGATCAAAGTACCATTCGATCTAGACCCTTTTCTACCCCTGCCGAGGTTCCATTTTCATGCTCACTTTGATCTCCTCATCGCGAATGAGTCGGACGAAGTAGGTCTTGTCGGTGTAAACTTCAACATCGTATTCAAATTCCAAGTAGTGCTCGCCGGCCTGTTCGTTGGGATTGTTATAGAGTTCGCGTACCAGGATATTGTCTTCATCGAACATGGCAATGGTAACGGCAGATTCCTCGGTGAAGAAATACCGGAAACGACTTTTTACGGCGCGTTGGATCAAACCATCGTCTTCATAATTGGTCAGGTAGTCGTTGGGATCGTATTCCGGTACCGGGACGCCCATCAACCCGGCGACAAAGGTTTTTAAGTGCAGCGCCTCCTCCATGTCGAAACCACTGATGGAGTTGAGGTGCTCTCCATCGGATAGCGTCCAAACGGCGTATTGCCCCAGAGTGTTGAAGTCCTTTCGTTTTTCGATCTCCCGGGTGAGCGCAACTAAGTTCTTTGGAGCCATGGGGCCAAGGCGATAGATTTCATCGTCATTGGATCCTGAGTTTTTTTGCTGAATACACATGGCGTACAATGGCAGAGTGCGCTGTTCTCCCGGCGCGAGGGCCACCATCTCTTCCCGGGTGATCACCACGTCCTGAACATCTTCCGAAGTAGTATGAAAAATTTGCCCATTCGGGATCACCACTTCCAGGTCTGCTTCCGAAGTATTGGTGATGGTGATCTCCACAGGCTTCATATAATGGGTGCTTTCCTCGCTACCTTTTATCATAATCTCGATCTTATCGGATTCCTGAGCTTTGCTGAGGTCGAGTTTTTGGGCAATGACGAAGGTGGTAGAAAATAGTAACGCGCAGCAAAAGATGATGGTTTTCATAGGAACAGTGTATGGGTGTTCTACAAAAACGTTATTCTGCACAGTTCTAGTATGTTGTCACGGGAATTGTGGTCCAGCTATTTCTGTGCGATCACCTCGATCATGATCGGGCAACAGATGGTGGCGCCTACCGTTTTTTCGAGGGTTTCCAAATCGCTGAGGGCGGTCGCAACCTCTTCCGAAGTAAGAAATCCGGCATCCACCAATCTTGGGAAGTAACTGTGGTAAAAGGTCTTGGGCCATTGCCAGGTAAGGTTGTCCGGAGTGGCCAATTTGGGCATCAATCTCAGATTGGTCACCTTCATGCCCAGGTCGGTCAAGACCCTGGGTAATTGTCGTCCTATGTCGATCTCTCCGTCCGACGCTTTGAAACTTGCCAATGCCGCTTTGATGGCTTTGGAGAGGCCTTCCATTTGAGGTTCGATCTGGTGGGTGGACCAGTCGTAATATTCATGGATCACCATGGTCCCACCGGGTTTAAGCGCTGCATATACTTTTTCAAGAATCTCGATAGGATTGGGCAGCCATGCCAGTGCCCAACGACAAAACATACCGTCCAGGCTGTTTGCCTCGAGTTGCATATTATCGAAATTGGCATTAATCGCTTCGATATTGAGGTGGTAAAGTTGAGCGAGTTTTTGCAGGTGGGCGATATACGATTCGGACAGATCGATACCAATGACTTTACCGGAATTGCCTGTAATGTAGGCCATTTCCTTGGTACAAAATCCAGGACCGGAACCCAGGTCCAGTAAGGTTTGTCCTCCTCTAAAATTGGCCAGGCGCCATCCGTATTGGGCCTCTTCAGCCCATACCTGGTGTTGCACTCCAAGTCGGTGCAGTTCTTCGGCGTCCGTTCCTAAAATATATGCGTTCTCTTCTTTCATTGCGGTTGGTTTTCAGCAATAAAAATAAAGAAAATTCAGCTAGCCTGTCTTTTAGTAATTCACATAGATAAAACCGAGGAAGGCCTCCGGGAACTCAGGATCATTGAGCACCAGCACATAGTAGTAGGTTCCCACCGGAACTACTTTGTTTTGTCGCAGTAAACCGGTATTGGGGATGCCATCCCAAAGTCCGTCATCGTTGCGACCCTCATAGATGAGGTTTCCTTCACGGCTGTAGATCTTCAATTCGAAATCCAGAAACACATCTATTAATCCGTCGATGATCCACAGATCGTTCATATTATCGCCATTGGGCGAGATCCCATCGGTGATGGTGGGTTCGCAATTCTCGGTATTCAATGTAAAGGAGGCTGTGGTAAAACAGATCTCATTCTCCAGTCGCACGTAAATGGTCTGCGGATCCGAAATATTCTCATACTGCTCCGGATCGGCAATCGGGTTCACATTGGCAACGGCTTCACCTTCCGTCTCGAAGTAGGTGATGGTATCGTCCGGATTGGTGGAAATGAGTTCGTCTTGTTCCGTTAGGTCGAAAAAGGCTCTGTCCAGTCCGAGATCGCATTCCAACAGGTCGGGCAAGGGAGGAATAGGGGGTATGGTCCCAAATTCGGCCATGATATCGAACTCATTGTTGAATTCGTTCAATTCTTCGATAATACCGGTACCATCTCCAATATCATCTACAGAGGCCAGCAGCAGGAACAGGTCTGGAATGTCCTGAGAAAGCGGCACCTCCAGCGTTCCCGGTTCGTTTCCGCCAATGGGAATCTCGATGGTAGTTTCGGTTTGCGCAATGAGGAGGTTATCGGCAAAGAAGGCGATGGGGGTACCTGCAGGCAGGGGAGCGGTCCCTTTTAAATTGTATACGGTGTAAGCGATGTCGAGATTTCGTTGTCGGCAGGCGTAGATCTCGTTATCGATGCTAATGGTGGCATCCGGCAGCGGACAAATGACCACTTCGATCTCGAAGCTGTCTACCACGAAACAATCGGGATTGGCCACGCGTACCCAAATGGTTTGTGGGTTGCTGGTGTTTTCTCCAGGATCTCCGGGACCACTTCGGACGGGAGCTGACGCTGGGGGTTGAGATCGAGGATCTTCAACTCCAGCGCTTCGCCGCGTTGCTCGGCCTGCTGTCGGACGTAGGCCGCCACCGCCATCAGCCCGAGGGGCGGAGCGGTGACGAACAGAGC
>JBCCHR010000197.1:0-6043 GCA_039028655.1 Bacteroidota bacterium | reverse complement strand
CCTGAGGTCTCGGATCGTTCAAGGCAAGTACTCGTGAAACACTTTCTCCCAGTCCGCCCAGGAAATTGTGCTCTTCAGCAGTGACCACGCAACCTGTTTTTGCGACACTGTTCAAAATGGCTTCATCGTCCAACGGTTTGATGGTGTGGATATTGATCACTTCGGCCGAAACACCCTGCTCGTGGAGTGTCTCCGCGGCCAACAGGGCCTCCCAAACCAAGTGTCCGGTCGCCACGATGGTCACATCCGTTCCTTCCTGCAGATGCACGGCCTTCCCAATCTCAAAGGTTTGGTCTTCGGGAGTGAAGTTAGCTACCTTAGGTCGTCCAAACCTCAGGTACACCGGTCCATGATGTTCGGCTATCGCTAGCGTGGCAGCCTTGGTCTGATTAAAATCACAGGTATTGATCACCGTCATGCCCGGAAGCATTTTCATGAGTCCGATGTCTTCCAGGATTTGGTGGGTGGCCCCATCTTCCCCCAGGGTTACCCCAGCGTGGGAAGCGCAGATCTTTACATTTTTATGACTGTACGCAATGCTCTGTCTAATCTGGTCGTACACCCGACCTGTCGAGAAGTTGGCAAAGGTCCCGGTAAATGGGATCTTACCTCCAATGGTCATCCCGGCAGCCAGCCCCATCATATTGGCTTCGGCAACGCCTACCTGAAAAAATCGTTCCGGATGGTTGGCCTTAAAGGCGTCCATTTTAAGGGAACCGGTGAGGTCGGCACAAAGGGCGACTACATTTTCATTGGTTTGACCGAGTTCGGTGAGTCCTGCTCCAAATCCGGAGCGTGTATCTTTTTTTCCTGTGTCAGTATATTTCTTCATAGGTGCTTCAGAATTAATAATCCCCAAGAGTTACAGGGTTTTGAGACAGTCCAATTTCCAGTTGTTCGTCGTTGGGCGCTTTCCCGTGCCAGGCGTGGGTGTGCATCATGAAATCCACCCCATTACCCATGATGGTATGAAGCAGCACGCAAACGGGTTTTCCTTGTCCGGTTTTGCTTTTTGCTTCCTGCATGCCGGAGATCACGGCCTCCAGGTCGTTCCCTTGTTCAATATCGAGGACTTCCCATCCAAAGGCTTCGAACTTGGCTCTTAGATTACCGAGCGTGAGCACTGATTCCAGCGACCCATCGATCTGTTGTCCGTTATAATCCACGGTTACGATCAGGTTGTCCACTTTGTTAGCCGAGGCGTACATGATGGCCTCCCAATTCTGTCCTTCCTGTAGTTCTCCATCCCCACAAAGGGTATACACTAGGTGCGGGTCGTTGTTGAGTTTTTTGGTGGAAGCGGCACCGATGGACACCGAGATTCCTTGTCCCAGCGATCCCGAGGCCATTCGTACACCCGGTAGACCTTCATGCGTTGTAGGGTGACCCTGCAAACGAGAATTGATCAGTCTAAAGGTGTTGAGTTCGTCCACGGGAAAATAACCCGAACGAGCCAATACACTGTAAAAAACTGGTGAAATATGGCCATTGGAGAGAAAGAAGATGTCTTCTCCAATACCATCCATGTCGAAGCCTTCCTTTCGGTTCATAAGGACTTGGAAAAGGGCCACAAAAAATTCGGTGCATCCAAGTGAACCGCCCGGATGTCCCGAATTCACTTTGTGCACCTGTCTGAGAATATCCCTACGCACCTGTGTGACCAGGTCGTTGAGGTGATGTATGTCTGGCATAAATTCTGTAAATTTTTCAGTCTCAAAAGTACACTTTTCAATAGGGGATGCAAAGGAGAAATGAGGCCACTTATCAACGATTTAAGGGTTTTGTTAACACATTTCTGCTGAGGTTGAGTTTTGGATCTATTTGGGAGAGCTTGCGAGATGAATTCAGCAAAACAAAGGAAATACTAACATTTCTTTACCAAGGAAACTCGTAAATCCTCCTATCTTTGCTCCCCGTAAAGCAAGGATTCATGCAGTATACATTGGAAGGAAAAGATCCTGGTTCTAAAGCCAGGGCCGGAACCATTACCCTGGGCCATGGGGAGGTACAAACCCCCATTTTTATGCCCGTGGGAACCATCGGTACGGTGAAGGGCGTGCACCAACGAGAACTTACCGACGAGATCGATCCGGACATCATACTGGGAAATACCTATCATTTGTACTTGCGACCGCATACCGATATCCTTGAAAAGGCAGGTGGATTGCACAAATTCATGAATTGGGACCGCAATATCCTAACCGACAGTGGCGGCTATCAGGTGTATTCGCTTTCGGCCAATAGAAAGATCAAGGAGGAGGGCGTTAAGTTCAAGTCGCATATTGACGGGAGTACTCACTTCTTTGCCCCGGAAAATGTGATGGAGATCCAACGGTCGATCGGCGCCGATATCATCATGGCCTTTGACGAGTGTACTCCGTATCCCTGCGATTACGACTACGCCAAGCGCTCCATGCACATGACGCATCGTTGGCTGGATCGTTGTATTGCTCATTTAGAAAAGACTCCCTTAAAATACGATTACGAACAAGCGTTCTTTCCCATTGTCCAGGGGAGCACCTATAAGGATCTCCGTAAGCAATCGGCCGAGTATATTGCCTCGGTAGATGCGGTGGGTAATGCCATTGGTGGTCTTTCCGTAGGAGAACCTGCCGAAGAGATGTACGCCATGACCGAGGTGGTGACCGAGATCCTTCCGGAGGACAAACCCCGCTACCTCATGGGGGTGGGAACACCCATCAACATTTTGGAGAATATTGCCCTGGGGATCGACATGTTCGATTGTGTGATGCCCACTCGTAATGGACGAAATGGGATGTTGTTCACAGCGCACGGGACCATCAATATCAAGAATAAGAAATGGGAAGACGATTTCTCTGCGATCGATCCCATGGACATTACATGGGTGGATACTGCCTACAGCAAGGCCTACCTGCGACATCTGTTCACAGTGAACGAAATGTTGGGAAGACAGATCGCTACGATACACAATCTTGGCTTCTATCTTTGGTTGGTTCGTGAGGCCAGAAAACATATCTTAGCCGGAGATTTTGCCAATTGGAAGAACACCATGGTGCGGCAAATGGACAAACGATTGTAGATGCTCAGTATTCTGGATAAATACATATTGAAGAAGTATTTGGGTACTTTTATCCTGCTGCTGCTCCTATTTATACCTATTGGCATCACCGTGAACCTCGCCGAAAAGATCGATAAGATGCTTGCCAAGGAAGTTCCCATCGGGGAGATCCTGATGTATTACCTCAATTTCACGGTCTACTTTGCCAACCTCTTATTTCCTTTGTTCCTGTTTCTTTCCGTGATCTGGTTTACGTCCAAACTGGCCAATAATACCGAGGTGATCGCTTTTTTGAGTAGTGGGGTTTCCTATTACCGCTTTCTGCGACCTTATATGATCGGGGCGACCATCGTGTGTATCGGTGCCTTCTTTTTGGGGAATTATCTGGCTCCGGTAGCAAGTAAAGGCTACAATGAGTTTACCTTTAACTATCTCACTGGAAAAAAGGATCGGGATCAAAGCAATGTATATCGGCAGATCAATGATAAGGAGTATATCTACGTGAGTTACTTTAATGTAGAGGAGAAATCGGGGAGTAATTTCACGCTGGAGCATTTCGAAGGGAATCAGATGACCCATAAGATTTCGGCCAACCGAATCAAGTACAACGTGGAAGATTCCACCTATTCTTTGTTTGGGTACACCAAGCGTATTATTGGTGCACAGCAGGATTCGCTGATACTGTTTCAGAAAAAAGACACCGTATTTACCTTCGATTTAGAGGACCTAACGCCGGTGATGTACGTAGCGGAGACACTTAATTTTAATCAGCTCAACAACTTCATCGCCCGCGAAAAAGCCAAGGGATCCAATTATATCAACCGCTACGAAGTAGTGCGGTACAAGCGATGGAGTCTTCCGGTTTCGGCCTATATCCTCACCATTATCGCCGTGGCAGTTTCTTCAGTAAGGAGAAGGGGAGGCATGGGTGTTAATCTTGCCATTGGTATTGCCATTGGTATGATCTTTATTTTCTTCGATAAGATATTTGGAACCATGGCACAGCAAAGTAGCTTTTCACCCCTGGTCGCTACCTGGTTCCCCAATTTGGTGTTTGGCGCTCTGGCCATCTATTTATTGAGAAATGCAAAACGGTAAGTTCATTCACTATGCGCACCTGCATTTTTTGGTGTTCATTGCGGGGTTTACGGCGATCTTAGGCAAATTGATCACCATCGATGCCCTGCCGCTGGTCTGGTATCGTATGGGACTCGCCACCCTGTTGATATACCTCTTTGTTCGCATTCGAAAGATCAACCTTCGATTTTCAAAGCGAGCCATAGCTATGTTTTTTGGCGTGGGTATGGTTATTGCCATCCATTGGGTCACCTTTTTCTGGGCAATCAAGGTTTCCAACGTTTCTATTACCCTGGCAGTGTTTTCGAGCGGTGCATTTTTCGCCTCATTCCTCGAACCATTGTTCTACAAGCGCAGAGTTTTCGCCTATGAGGTTTTCTTCGGAATACTTGCGATCGTTGGACTTTATGTGATCTTCGAGATCGAAACTCAGTACCTGGCAGGTATCATTCTCGCTTTGGTATCGGCCTTTTGCAGCAGCTTGTTTTCTGTGTTGAACGGAAGATTGCGCATCCAATACAATCCGGTGGCCATTACCTATTACGAAATGATCTCGGGGACCCTCTTTCTTTCGATCGTCCTGTTGCTGAATGGGGATGTTACGGCTGGGTTTTTTAGTATTCCCGCCACCGATTGGTTGTACCTCTTCATCCTGGCATCGGCATGCACGGCTTACGCCTTCATAGCGGGGATCCATCTCATGAAATGGATAAGCCCTTATACCATGGTGCTCTCCTATAATTTGGAGCCGGTTTACGGCATAGTACTGGCCTTATTGATATTTAAAGATTCAGAAAAAATGAGTCCGCAATTTTACTACGGAGCCCTCATTATCCTACTAACGGTAGTGGCCAACGGACTAGTAAAAGCGTACCTTCAAAGAAAAAATAACCGAACTTCCGCCGACTAAGAACAAAGTTTTATCTTTGCGGGACCGACAACAATGAATGTATCTTCATAACATGGAATATTTAGAATTTGAATTACCTATTAAAGAGCTACAGGAACAGTACGATAAGGCCTGTCAGATAGGTGCCGAAAGCGATGTGGACGTGACCAATACCTGCGCCCAGATCGAGAAGAAATTGAATGAGACTAAGAAGGAAATATATAAGAATCTAACTCCCTGGCAGCGCGTCCAACTTTCACGCCATCCTAATCGTCCCTACACTTTGGATTATATCAATGCCATTTGTGGGGATTCTTTTTTGGAACTACATGGCGATCGAAATTTCAGGGACGACAAAGCCATGATCGGAGGATTGGGGAAGATCGGAGATCAGAGCTATATGTTCATCGGGCAACAAAAGGGATACAATACCAAGACCCGCCAGTACCGCAACTTTGGTATGGCCAATCCGGAAGGATATCGCAAGGCACTACGACTGATGAAATCGGCCGAGAAGTTTGGGATTCCTGTGGTAACCTTGATCGACACTCCGGGAGCGTATCCCGGCTTAGAAGCCGAAGAGCGAGGACAAGGAGAAGCCATTGCACGTAATATAATGGAGATGACCCGGCTAAAGGTGCCGGTAATCGTAGTGATCATTGGTGAAGGTGCCAGTGGAGGTGCATTGGGGATTGGTGTTGGAGATCGCGTATTGATGCTGGAGAACACCTGGTACTCGGTAATTTCTCCGGAAAGCTGCTCTTCCATACTGTGGAGAAGCTGGGAATTCAAGGAGCAGGCTGCCGAGGCCCTGAAGCTCACAGCTTCCGATATGAAGAAATTAAAATTGATCGATCAGATCGTAAAAGAACCTCTTGGAGGTGCTCACAGCGATCGTGAAAATACCTTCCTGACGGTGGCAAAGGCCATCGCAAAAATGTATGGCGAATTGAAAGACTTATCACCAAAAGAATTGGTGAAAAAACGGATGGAAAAATATTCCGAAATGGGAGTCTTCAAAGGATAAAATCAGCAAT
>JBCCHR010000196.1:0-6065 GCA_039028655.1 Bacteroidota bacterium | reverse complement strand
GTGTTTTTACTGTTCTCATTTTATTCGAATTAAATTTTGATATAAAGATACGTCCAAAGCCTTAAACTTTTGTTACAACATCCCCCAATTTTTTCAGAATTTTAACATTGGCAAATGCCTATCTTTGCTAAAAAAGTTGCGCTATGAAGTTTGGTAAAGTGGATAAGCCTTCCAGAGTCGATTTTACATTGCCTGAGGATCATGCAGGTACTCTGGCCGTTCTTTCGGGAAACAATGGGGTGTCCAAACCTAATCTGTATGTGGGTTGTGCTAAATGGAATCGAGCCGATCTCAAGGGGTTTTACCCGCGGGGTACCAAGGATGAATTGGAATATTATTCGCGACAGTTTAATTCTATCGAACTCAATGCTACCTTTTACAGGATCTTCCCCAGAGAAACCTTTGTCGATTGGTACGAGAAAACCCCGGACCATTTTAGATTCTTTCCGAAGGTTTTTCAGGGAGTGAGCCATTGGAAACGATTGTTCGATTTTGAGGCCTATCTTGAAGATTATCTCCTCAACGCCTCCAATTTGAAAGAGAAATTGGCCATGCCTTTCGTACAGCTGCACAGCAACTTTGGCCCTAAAAATATGGACCGTCTCGTCCCATTTTTCGAGGCCATCCCGAAAGACATTAGGATCGCTATGGAATTCCGTCACACGGATTGGTTCAACGATCCGGTGGTTTCCGAAGAACTATACGCGATGCTGGAAGCCTACGACGTTACCAACATCGTGGTAGATACTGCGGGTAGAAGGGATTTGCTGCACATGCGAATGACCACCGATTCGGCGTTTATACGCTACAACGGAGCCAATCACCGGACCGATTACAAGCGTTTGAGCGATTGGATCGACCGCCTGGATGAATGGGTGTTGCAGGGCATCCGGAATATCTATTTCTTTGTACATCAAAATGTGGAGAAAGCCTCTCCGCTTTTGTCGGCCTATTTCATCCGAAAGGCCAACAAGCGATGGGGCACCCAACTTAACATCCCGAAACTTGCCAATCCGGGACCAAAATTCTAACCTATGAACTTTCACACACGAAAATGGATCAAGCCAGAAGACCTGAACCCCAATAGCACCTTATTTGGCGGGCGATTACTGGAATGGATCGATGAGGAAGCGGCCTTGTATGCCATTATCCAATTGGAAAATCCAAGGACGGTGACCAAGTTTATGAGTGAGATCAATTATCGGAGCTCGGCTCGTAAAGGGGATATTGTGGAAATAGGGATCGAGGTGGTCAAGTTTGGGACCGCGTCTTTAACCTTGCGATGTGAAGTACGCAATAAAATGACCCGGGAAACCATCATCACCATCGACCGGATCGTCATGGTGAGCCTCGATGAACATGGCCGACCCAAACCTCACGGCAAGACAGAGGTGGAATTTGTAAAAGACCGCTTGAGCGACGATTAACGTCCAAGGGCACCGATGTCCTTTCCGGTAGGCAATTCAAACAACTCCAATCCAAAATAGGGTAGTGCCGAGATCAAATGATCAAAGATATCGGCCTGAATATGCTCGTAGTTCTCCCATTTCTTGTCGTAACAAAAACAGAATATCTCGATCGGAATCCCGGTATCGGTAGGCGCCAGGTGCCTTACCATCAGTAACATGTCCTTGTTGATGGCAGGGTTTTCATGGAGGTAGGCATCGGCGTATTTGCGAAACACCCCTAGATTGGTTTGGTTACGGCCGTTCACTAACAAGGACTCGTCTACTTGTTTCCTTTTGTTCCAGCGTTCGATGTCCTTCTGCCGGTGCTCAATATAGGGCTTGATCAAGCTAATCTGTTTCAAACCTTCCAATTCTTCCGGTGTCAGGAACTTAACCGATTGCTGCTTGATGCGAATGGACCGTTTGATACGTCGGCCGTCGGCCTCTTTCATCCCTCGCCAGTTCTGAAACGAATCGCTAATGAGGCTGTAGGTTGGGATGGTGGTGTAGGTCATATCGAAATTCTGCACCCGAACTGTAGCCAGGTTGATCTCGGTCACATAACCATCAGCTCCGTATTTGCTGAAGGTGATCCAGTCCCCGATACGCACAATGTCGTTTACCGAGATCTGGATACTCGCTACAAATCCTAAAATGGTATCCTTGAAAATGAGCAGGATTACAGCCGAGGCGGCCCCCAGGGTGGCAATACTTTTGATGGAATAGTCGGTAAGCAAATTGATCAGGAAGAAAATACCGGCTCCCCAAGCAAAGATCATGAGCACCTGCACATAACTTTCCAGTGGCTTGTCCCCATACTTCTCGTCGTTGGTGCGCAGGTAATTGTTCACCGATCGAAGTATGCTTCGGAATACCAAAATACACAGCACCACCAGATAGAGCTGGGCCATTAACTGGCCGAATTCGGCAATGAATGGGTAGGCTTCGAATATAAACGGCAACAGGTACCAAACAATTCCAAGGGGTAGGAAATGTGCGATGAACCTCGGGAAATTACTTCGAACCAGGAAGTCATCAAAGGTGTTTTCTGTTTTATTGCTGAAGGCCTTGAAGCCCTCGACTATGAGTCGGCGTACAATGAGGTCGATGATAAACACCGCCAATCCCACTGCGATCGTCATGACCAGCGTGTTGATGAGCGTCGCCCAAAAGGCACCCATGCCCTGGTCGATCATATAATTCTTCAGAAATCTGAAGATGTCATAAAGGGCGTCTTGGGAGATCATAGGTATTTCTTTTCGGCGTAGAACGGTCCGAAGGGAAGTATGGAGCACAGCATGACAATCGCAAGCGTTCGCCAGGACCATTCTAGCTTCTCTTTTAACAGGTAGGCACCTACCACGTACAACACGAACAGAATGCCATGGGCCATACCCACAATACGCACCATTTCGGGTTGGTCCCAAATATATTTCAATGGCATGGCAATGCCCAACAATACCAGGAACGACACGGCTTCCAATGTGCTAATGATTCGAAAGGATCTAACAGAAATGTTCACGTCTTCAAATTTTGCTGCAAAGATACTTCGGTTGGCGGTAGGAACCATTATTTTAAGATAATTTTTCAGGCGGATCAGAGATTAGTGAGTATCTTTCGACGTCAATCAATATCCAACCCTATGAAATATTATGTTGCTGCGATTCTGCTATGCTGCGGAATCATTTTCTCTTCTTGCTCTGAAACTTCTTCAGAAACAAAAAACAACGAAACCGAATTTAAACTGGAATATGAAAAATTTGTCCTGGACAATGGTCTGGAGGTGATCTTGCACAAAGACACCAGCGACCCCATAGTAGCCGTAGCTACCGTGATGCACGTGGGTTCGAATCGTGAAAAGCCCGGAAAGACTGGATTTGCTCATTTCTTTGAACATATGTCGTTCAACGACTCTGAAAATGTGCCCGTAGGAGCCAACCGAAAGATGATTCCGGAGTGGGGCGGTAGTCGTAACGGCGGCACCTGGACGGATGGTACGATCTATTATGAAGTAGTTCCCAAGGACGCTTTTGAGAAGATCTTATGGATCGATAGCGATCGCTTTGGGTATATGATCAATACGGTAACCAAGGAGGCGTTGGAGCGCGAGAAACAGGTGGTGAAGAACGAAAAACGGCAACGGGTCGACAACTCGCCTTATGGCTATACCGACGAGATCATCCGTAAAAACCTCTATCCTGAGGGGCATCCCTACAGTTGGACGGTGATCGGTTCATTACCCGACTTACAAGCCGCCACACTCGACGATGTCAAAGAATTCTATCATCAGTACTACGGCGCTTCCAATGCATCGCTGGTGATCGCTGGTGATATCGATATTGAAGAGACCAAAACGTTGGTTGAAAAATGGTTTGGAGAGATTCCCAGTGGCCCGGAAGTGGAGCCCCTGCCACCCATGCCTGTAACCCTGGAAAAGACCAAGTCGCTTTACTTTAAAGACAATTTTGCCAAGTTGCCCGAATTGCGCATGGTGTTTCCCACGGTAGAGAACTACCATGAAGATTCGTATGCACTGCAAGTACTTGGGCAATTGTTGAGCGGCAGTAAGAAATCGGCCCTGTACAAAACCGTGGTCGAGGAAGGGAAACTAGCACCCAACGTGGGAAGTTATCAGAATAGCAACGAGTTGGCGGGAGAGTTCATTTTGCGCGTGCGTGCCAATGCGGGAGTATCGCTGGATAGCGTTAAGGTGGCCATTGAACAAGGGCTTCAAAACTTTGAAACTAATGGGTTTACCGACAACGAGTTGGAGCGCATCAAGGCCGAACTCGAAACACAGGTGTATCAAGGAGTTGCTACCGTATTGAACAAGGCCTTCCAATTGGTGTCGGACAACGAATTTGCGGGAGATCCGGAAATGACCCTCAAGAGCACCAAGATCCTGCAAGACATCACTCGTGAAGATGTAATTGCGGTGTACAATACGTATATCAAGGACAAGCATTATGTAATGACCAGTGTGATACCACAGGCTACCCCGGAGCTTGCCGTTAGTGATGCTGAAGAGGCTACCGTTTGGATCGAAGAAGTAGGAGAAATGGCCGCCAATGAAGAAGTGAGCCAGGGAGCGGAGGCCGAATATGAGAAAACTCCGTCCAAATACGACCGGTCGGAGCCACCCTTTGGAGAAGCACCATTATTTGCCATGCCTGAGGTCTGGCAAGGATCGCTGGGCAATGGTATGAAATTGTTGGGTATTGAGAATGACGAGCTTCCGCTGGTCAATTTTTCGATCAGCATTCCGTCGGGGCACAATATGGACCCAAGAGATAAGAGCGGTCTTGCCGTATTCTCGGCCGACCTCATGAATGAAGGAACTGCGAATAGAACTGCAGCCGAATTGGAAGAAGCGATCGGGCTGCTGGGCTCGCGTATCTTTATCAATGGCGGACTGGAACAAATTACGATCTCTGGTAACTGCCTGGCCCGTAATTTTGAGGCTACCATAGCACTCGCCCAGGAAATGTTGCTGGAGCCTCGCTGGGATGAAAGCGATTTTGCCCGCTTGAAGCAGGAATTCGAAACCAACTTAAAAGGCAGGGAGGCCAATCCAAGAGCCATTGCCAACCTGGTGTTCAGTAAATTGGTGTACGGCCCCAACCATATCTATTCGGTGCCGGCCAGCGGTACACTGGAAACAGCTTCGAAGATCACCCTGGATGATGTGAAAGCATTTTATGGCAGTCTCTCACCACAAGGAACCTCCTTCAAGGTGGTAGGGAATGTAGACCAAAGCAGGGTGGAAAGTGCCCTTGCCGATTTGACCTCCAAGTGGACCGGAGATGCGGTGTCCATGCCACAACAGCAATTGCCGGAACCTTCGGTTAGCGAAACATTGTATTTTGTGGATGTTCCCAATTCGAAGCAATCCGTATTGTATGTGGGGAACCTGGCATTGGCAGCCAACGATCCCAATGCGGCTAAATTGCGCTTCGCGAACGAAATTCTCGGTGGAGGCTCAAGCGGAAGGCTGTTTCAGACCCTACGGATCGAAAAAGGGTATACCTATGGTGCGAGCAGCGGTGTTCCATCAAGAAAGGAGGTAGCTCCGTTTATCATTAGTTCCAGTGTGCGAAGTAATGCGACCCTCCCATCTCTAGAGATCATCCGTGATATGGTGGCCGACTACAGCAATGGATTTACCGAGGCTGATGTGGAACTTACCAAGAACAAAGTGGTAAAAGCCAATACACGCGCTTACGAATCATTCAACGCCAAGTTGAACATCCTGTCGCAGATTGATTCCTACGGAAAATCGCTGGACTATATTGATGCCGAGCAACAAACGCTCATGGACATGAGTTTAGCAGATTTCAAAGCGATGATCGACACCTATATGAAGGAAGACCACATGATCTACCTGGTCGTAGGCGACAAGGCAACTCAGTTTGAGCAAGTAAAGAAGCTAGGCAGAAATGTTGTGGAACTGGACATTTATGGCAACGAAGTGCCTCCCGTCCAATAGCAACTACTCATCGCAGGGCAGTGGCTCATTCAACGTAGGGAAGCCGCCATTTTTCCTGAAACTATAGTGCCACCACTCGGTTCGAATGGTGTTAAAACCGTGTTTGCGCATGCCGTCGATCAGGATCTGGC
>JBCCHR010000195.1:0-6075 GCA_039028655.1 Bacteroidota bacterium | reverse complement strand
CTTCGCCGGTAACACGGGTCGGGGCGCAGGGCCTTCGAACTCCGTCAGATCGATCCGCCATGTGCTTGCCGTCTGCGCGCTTGCAGACCCGCATCTTTGACGTGGTGTTTTCTTTTTTCCATTTATGAATTTTTCCCTTCTTTCTTTTTTGCCCCTCCAAAAAAGAACCAAAAAAAGAGGCCTTTAACTAGGTATTTTTCAGCAAAGCTGAAAACCGTTTCCAAAACTTCGTGTTCCGACGTGTCGGAACTGAATCTCGAAGTTTTGTTCACCTATACTGGAGTTAAAGGGATTTATTGGATCAAAACCCTAAACGGCCTACCATTCGACTTCGGGTCCCCGCAGGTTGAAGCCGAGAGGACAACGAAAATCTGTTTGAGCGTAGCGAGTTATTTTCGTTGCGAGGTGAAACCGTAGCGGGTGAAGAAGAATGGTAAGCCTAGATTTTTTTGTTTCTTTTTTCATCAATGGAAAAAAGAAAGTACAAAGAAGCGTTAAGGATTCTCCTACGCTCTTCGAGCTTCGGAGAACGTGTTTCATGAAGTACCGTGTACTCATGAAAGCCAGCCCCGTTAAGCAGAGCTAAGCTCACTTTAGGGAACGCCCAAAAAACGGGAAAAAACACCCCGAAAAAGGAGGATTCTCCCCCTAAGAAATTATTTCAACTGCCTTACCTTTAACAGGTTAAAGAAGAAAATGATGAGGGCGTTCGCGACAAGGGCAGCAACCACAGCCAAGGGAGGATCCAATAGCTTTTTTGGAAAAAGCGGAGAGGAGCAATCGTTTTTCTCGAAAGAGAATACGGATGCGTCCTTCTTCGGGCAGTCGCCTGTACAACCCAAGTTACAGATAGGTCAGCCCAACGACGCCTTTGAACAGGAGGCCGATGCCATGGCAGACCAGGTGGTCGATTCGCCGGATGCCCAGCCTGCGGCCACCCCTGTACAAAAGAAATGTGAGGCCTGCGAAGGCGAGGAGAAAGTGGATAAAAAGGAGGACGAATCCCAAGCCGATGGCGATACCGTCATGAAAAAATCGGCCATGGATGAGGAAACTCCCACCGAAACGGATGAAACCTCCGAGGATTCCGCCCCGAAAACCGTTCAAGCCAAAAAAGAAAGCCCAACTCCTGCCGCGCTGCCCAAGTCGCAGTGGAGCGCTCCGGTGACCTCTCATAAAGACCTGTCGGGTGGTGGCAGGGAGATCACCCAGAAAATAAGCTTTACCCAATACCTTCAAAAGGCGCCTTCCTCGGATTCGGAAAACAAGGACGGAGAGGAAGAAAAAGAGGCTCCCATCCGTAAGGATCAGATCCAATCGACCGAAGAAGACCAACTTTCCAACAAAGATAACAGCGTGAGCTCGTCCCTGAACTACAAACCCACCGTTAGACGAGGCGGGGTAACACTGGATGCCACCGATTTTGGATCCACGGGTTCTTCGGCCGATGTAACCAATGTGGTAATTTCGCCCTCCGCCGGTACCTTGTTCAATAGCGGCATCTATACCGTAACCGGCGACCTGGAACTGAAGATAAAATGGGATGCGCGCAGTGGTGTGGGTCATTCGGGGCAGATCGATATCCAAAATGCTAACGATCCGGACTTAAAGGCGTGCAACTACCAGTTGGCAGCCAGCGACCTTACACCCGATATGGGCAGTGATAACGGTCGCCCACCGCGTACCAAGTTCTGGGCGGAGGACCTTACCATCCGCCATGAGCTGTATCATGCCGTTGAGCAACGCCAAAAGAAATACGGTCCCATACGAGTGAAAGCCATCCAGGACCACCTGAACAAGCAGAAGCCTACTTCGGCGGGAGAGATCCTCACTACACACATTCCTGCTGCCAAGCGTGTTGGGCAACGGGCGTTTAACAACGCCGACAAGGCCATACGTGAAGACGAGGCCTATGGCGATGGGGCTCCGTTGTACCAGGCACGGGCCAATGCCATTACAGCCAAAGGAGATAGCGGTGGCTATGGGCAAGTGGACGTGAAGGTAACCGTGCACCCCAAAGGTGGCGGCACCCATACTGTCGTGAGCGGGGACACGCTGTGGGACATAGCCGAAACCGTGTATGGTCATGGTAAGTACTGGCGCAAGATCCATAAAGCGAATCCTGGATTGGCCAGGGACGGAGGAAATCTCATATTCCCCGGACAAGTATTTACTTTGCCGCATATCAATTTTGATAAGGAAGTGGGTATCGGGCTCGCCTTTGGCGCCAATTTGGTGCTCACCTCCAACGAACTCATTGCGGGTGGCACCTCTCATGTGTTCCAGACCCTACCCAATTTACTTTTCGATGCCACGACCAATTGCGATGGCGATATCACCGTAGAAGTTTTTGATGTGGATGCTAATTCCATCCTCTCCACGGTTTGGACCCTCCCGGCCAACAAAACCGAGCGCAACGGGAACATCCAGGTCGATCTGGAAATTAGTTCGGGGGCTCCGGCAGGGCCTTAGGGAACGGGCAGTTTTCGCAATACCATAATTAAACCGCAACGCCCTGCGATTCGACTTCAGGTTCCGTAGCTCGAACATGCGTTAGGAATAAAATGCTGTTTGACCGAGCCGAAGGCTCGGGAGTTCATTTTATTTAGCATGGAGAGCGTCTCGGAAGAAGAAGAATCGTAAGGCTAGATTTTTTGGTTCTTTTTCATCAATGGAAAAAGAACAGAAGAATTCTTTGAGGAAAAATGAAACAAAGTAACATGGTGCCAGGGATTGCGGAGATTTTTCAGATTTGATTAGTACGCAAACGTAGATCATTGAATTTGTCAATTTTACCGAATTGGAAAGAGCATCGCCACAACCTTACCCCATAAGGTAAGGTTTCAATAACCGGTCATATCACGATATCGAGCATCCTTCTTCACAATCTCCATCAACCGTTTCTTGCACTTAAATACCCGCTGAAAGGCGGTGTTCTCTGAGGCGTAGTGGTACTTCTTCACAATATCGGAATAGGCCATTTTGGCAAAGTAGTCTTTCAGGAGTTGCTTGCAGTTATCCGAAAGGTCGGGGATCTTTTCCTGGAGCAGGTGTTGTTGTTGGTGAATGAGTGTTTTCTCGGCCAGGTCGTCTTCGTCGGTCTCTAGTTCGTAGAATCCGTCGTTGCGCACCAGGGGAGTGCGTCGATTCACCTCCTTGTACCAGAGGTTGCGACAGGCCGTGTAGATGTACGAATGCAGGGTGGATGAGAGCAGGATCCCCTTGCTTCGTGCGCGGGCCATGATCTGGACCAGAGCTTCCTGGAAGACTTCGTGGGCGTCGTTCTCCAAGCCGCCATGCGACTTTACAAAGGCGATCACATTAGGTAAGAGTACGTCATACAAAGCCCGCACGGTGTTGGGATCACCGCGCAAAAGGGCATCTATGGAAGCATCGTTTTCGACACTACTCATTGGACTGGGAAGCTTCTAAGCGGGGAGAGGGTTAGTATAATGTTGCAACAACGAATGCGAACGTTGTCCGGCCTGTTGGCCGCTATGGGGGTATACTAGTTTGGTATTATTAAAGCTATGGAATTTTGTGGTTTGCGTGAAGGTTGTTTTGATTATTTTTCGATTTGATGTTCTTTTTCCATTGAAGAAAGTTTTTTCCGTTCTTTTTCATCGATAAAAAGAACCAAAAATCTAGCCTTACGATTCTTCTTCTTCCGTGACGCTCTCCATGCTAAATAAAATGAACTCCCGAGCTTCCAGCTCGGTCAAACAGCATTTTATTCCTAACGCATGTTCGAGCTACGGAACCAGAAGTCGAATCGTAGGGCGATGTTACGTAATGGCAAGACAAATCCCACAACGGCTTTATCATTCGACTTCGGGCCCCCGCAGGTTGAAGCCGAGGAAACAACGAAAATCTGTTTGAGCGCAGCGAGTTATTTTCGTTGCAAGGCAAAACCGTAGTGGGTGAAGAAGAATGATTGAGTCTAGATTTTTTTGTTTCTTTTTTCATCAATGGAAAAAAGAAAGTAAAAGAACCGCGTTAGGGATTGAATGAAGTACCATGTACTCATGAAAGCCCGCCCCGTAAAGTATAGCGAAGCTTACTTTCGGGAAACGCCATTAGAATTAAAAATACAGCGTTGCATTTGCCCTTGCTTCTTAGTCAATCTTTGAAACAAAGAAAAATGAGATTAGAATGAATACACATACAACAAGATATTTCGTAACTTTAAACAGCTTAGCACCGAAATGACTCAAATTAGACTTCCCCAAACCAGTACTAATTCTTAAATTCTATCTTATGTCAAAATCAAGTGATCGAGCGTCGGTGGAGGCTCAACTCATCAAAAAGGCGGTCCGGGACGATAATTTTCGCACGGCGCTGCTCGAAAATCCGAAAGCGACCATTGAAAAAGAGTTCGGGATGCAACTTCCTGCCGATGTGGAGGTGAATATTTACCCCGAAAAGAAAAACACCATCAGTATTGTGCTGCCGTATTTCGAAGGCGCCAATGCCGATCTCCAGGATGAGGAACTGATCGGTGAAATGCCTTGCAGTGGAATTTTATCGTTTGCCGATTGTACGCTGGAATGCACCCAATGTGCCAATAACTACACCACCTGTGATCCGGGAACTACAGACGGAGAGTAATTCAAATCATACCGCGCGATACTCGGAGGAGGAGCTTGGTGATCTGCTGCTCAGGTCCATGCATTTTTATGAACGCCTGGCCCTGCTGAGGGACGCCGCCGCTATGCCTTCCGAAGAAAAACACGAGCAACTGCTCACCACCTGGAGCGCCAATCTTGGTATTCCTCCTTCTGAGGTATGGGAGCGTCGCAGCGAGCACAACGAATTTGACGCCCAGGCGATGCGTGCCGTGCTCGATACTACCAATCTCGATCCCGACAAGTTGGAAACCACGCCCTGGCTGGAGTTTTACAAGGCAGTTCTGGACGGGCTGGGCACCATCCATCTGGATGCCTCTTTTTTCGAGGCACACCGGTCGCATGCCTTTTTGCATGCCTTGATACCGTTTGTGGAGACGGCAAAAAAGGGGTTGGCAAAGCGTGTTGCCGGTTTAGGAACTTCGATCGACCATTTTCCGCTTGAGGGGTGCTTGCGATTCCTGAATTACAGCCTGTCCAATCTCGCTTCGAAGGCCTTGTTATTGGAGTTTCGGGCGTTCAAAGCCGAGCGTGAAAGTGCGTTTTCCCGTTTTATTTCTGCGGAAGAAAATGCGGCTCCGGATCGTTTGTACAGGCAATTTATCGAAAGCGTGCTAACCGAAGAGTGGCACACTGTTTTTGGCGAATACCCGGTGCTCTTGCGGCAATTGTGTACCTCCTGCCTCCATTGGATGCATACGGTGAGTGCCTTGATCGAACGTTTCCGCAGTGATGAGGCCGAATTGGCCGCAAAATTCAATAACGACCATCCCCTCGGCGCATTGAAGGAATTTCGCTTTGGGATGTCGGACAAGCACAATGGTGGGTTTACCACCGTGGTGCTGGAGTTTGATTCGGGGAAGAAGATCGTGTATAAGCCAAAATCGCTGGGGACCGATCGTATTGTAAAGGAGGTTGCGCAATGGATCAACAGTCGCAGCGATCTTCTCGAGTTGCGAACGGTAGCCGTTATCGATAAAGGCGATTACGGTTGGCAGGAGTTTATCGAGCACGAGGGCTGCAACGACAAAGCTGCCATGAGCGAATTCTACCAACGGGCCGGTTATTGGCTGGCCCTGGTGTATATGTTTGAAGGGTACGACTATCATCACGAGAACATGATCGCTCATGGGGCCTATCCATACCTCATCGACACCGAAACTATTTTCAATCCCTTCAAGGAATCTGAGGTGAACAAGGATGGAGTGTTGAGTGCCATGGCCTTGGCGTCCGATTCGGTACTTTATTCGGTGATCCGGACCGGTATGCTCCCCAATTGGAACATTGGCGCCAAAGGCGCGAAGAAAGACACCAGCGGTTTCGGCGGCAGGGCCGTGGAAGGAAACGACCAGGTGAAGACACGCAGATGGACCGGTCTCGCTACCGATGATATCAAACTCACCTGGGTGGAGCGACCGGTTGAGGACATGGGGAATCAGCCCTATGTGAT
>JBCCHR010000194.1:0-6101 GCA_039028655.1 Bacteroidota bacterium | reverse complement strand
GAGGTGCAGGCCAAGCTTGATTCGGGGGCGCCTTATGTGATCCGATTCAAGTCTCCGGAAAATGAAGCCCTTCATTTAAAGGATATCATCCGTGGTGATATTCAAATTGACACGAACAACCTGGACGATAAGGTGCTTTTTAAAAGTGACGGAATGCCCACCTACCATCTGGCCAATATTGTAGACGATCACCTGATGCAGATCACCCATGTGATCCGTGGTGAAGAGTGGCTGCCCTCTCTGGCGTTACACCAACAACTGTACGACGCCTTTGGTTGGACCGCGCCACAATTTGCACATCTGCCTCTCATCCTAAAACCTACCGGAAAGGGGAAGCTAAGTAAGCGCGATGGCGACGCAGGGGGCTTTCCTGTATTTCCACTGGAATGGAAGGGCAAGGAAGGCGAGATCTCTTCCGGCTATCGCGAAGAAGGCTATCTTCCGGAAGCCGTGGTAAATATGTTAGCATTTCTTGGTTGGAACCCAGGCACTGAACAAGAGTTGTTCTCCCTGAACCAACTGGTGGACGCCTTTAGTCTGGAGCGCGTGAACAAGGCAGGTGCCAAATTCGACCCTGAGAAAACCCGTTGGTTCCAACACCAATACTTACAGGAACTGGATAACGATATTCTTGTAAAAGCCTTCAGCGAAATCCTTGATGCGCGCAACATCGAAAGCAGTGTTGAGACAGCCCGAGTGGTTCCTTTACTAAAAGAGCGTGCGACCTTCGTTTCCGATCTGTGGGAGCAGGGTAGTTTCTTCTATGTGGCGCCCAGGTCATTCGATGAAAAGGCTTCCAAAAAAGCATTCAAGGAGGATACAGCCCAAATATTTCGGCAGGTGATCGATCTCATCGCCGAGGCTCCAGAGCATACGGCCGAAATTCTTTCAGAAAAAATAAAAGGATGGATCACGGCCCAAGAGATGGGGTTTGGAAAAGTGATGATGCCCTTACGAGTCTCGCTGGTTGGTGAGATGAAAGGCCCTGATGTGTTCGTGATCTGTGAGTTGCTTGGAAAAGACGAAACGATACGCCGAATCGACTTCGCCATTAGCGCTATGGGCTAGAAATAAAGCGTAGCCGTTACCAGGATGGTGGAGGTATTGCCTTCAAACTTGCCATTGGGTTTTTGAATATCAGCATTGTCATTAAAACGGTTGAAGATATTGGTAAGGCCGTACTGATACTGCGCACCCACCCTGAAGTTTTCTATCCCAGCGGTAACTCCGCCCATCACATGAAAATGCACCCTGGAAACGTTTTGGATATCTCCAGACCGTAGTGAATCATACCCCTCGACAAGGAAATTCTCAAATTGTTCGTCGTCAATTTTCATCTTACCATTCACATTGAGAATAGGGCCCGCTTCAATACTCAAATGGTTGTTGATAATGTTCATACTCCCAAGGAAATTGATCTGCGCGGCCAACATGGTATAGTTTACGAACTGCGACTGAAACTGATTGGTTGGGTCGTCTAGGTTTCTAGCCAAAATACCGATCTCGTTCTGCACGAATGTGATGCCGTAGATAAGGTCGAATTGATTGTAAAATGCTCCTCGAGTAGTAAACCCAAAACCGTATCCGGTGCCTCGCTCTGTCACAAAATCATCGGTGATGATATCAAAAAAACCAATACCACCTGTCAATCCCAAATGGTTGTTTTGGTCGTAGTTGCGCTGGGCAGCGATGTTGTGAATGGAGAAAAGGGTGATAGTAACAAATAATAGCTTCTTGAGACTCATATGATAGGTTCTAATCGAAGGGGCAAAAGTAGGTTAAATTTTGTACCTTCAATCTTCTTTACTAATTAAATTTTATAACTATGGGCGGGTTTCTATTAATTCCAATTTTAATTGTTTCATTCTTCTTTATCCTGATGTTCATTTTCACAGTGAAACAACAAACCGCAGTCGTACTAGAACGGTTTGGAAAGTTTTTAAGTATTCGAAATTCGGGCTTGCAATTTAAAATTCCGATCATTGATCGAATCGCAGGGCGTATCAACCTGAAAATCCAGCAGTTGGATGTGATCGTGGAAACGAAAACAAAAGACGATGTTTTTGTGCGATTAAAGGTTTCTGTGCAATATCAGGTCATCAAAGAGAAAGTTTACGATGCATTTTACAAGCTTGAGAGTCCACACGATCAGATCACATCCTATGTTTTTGATGTAGTTCGGGCGGAGGTACCAAAAATGAAGCTGGACGACGTATTTGAGCGTAAGGACGACATCGCGATCGCGGTGAAGAAAGAACTCAACGAGGCCATGGTAAACTATGGATACGACATCATTAAGACACTGGTAACCGATATCGACCCGGATGTACAGGTGAAAGCCGCGATGAACCGTATCAACGCTGCAGAGCGTGAGAAAGTGGCCGCCGAATATGAGGCTGAGGCTGAGCGAATCAAGATCGTTGCCAAGGCTCGTGCAGAAGCCGAAAGTAAGCGCTTGCAAGGTCAGGGTATCGCCGACCAGCGAAGAGAGATCGCAAGAGGTTTGGAAGAGTCTGTGGATGTATTAAACAATGTAGGAATCAACTCCCAGGAGGCTTCGGCCTTGATCGTGGTCACCCAGCACTACGACACCCTGCAGTCGATCGGAGAGGAGACCAATACCAACTTGATTCTGCTTCCTAACTCTCCGCAGGCGGGTAGCAACATGTTAAACGATATGATCGCTTCCTTTGTGGCAAGCAATAAGATCGGGGAGGAAATGAAGAAGACCAATGCCGCTAAAGGTATAAGTAATAAAAAGAAGCGAACACCTCCACCGGCCGATCCGGATATATCAATGGATAACTACTAATAAACGAACCCTTCAATTTCTTGAAGGGTTTTTTTATGCGGAAAGGTTGCTGGCTTCTCCTGCCAACAGTTCATTCTTGTCTTCCAGAGCCTTATCGATGAATGCCTGAGCCTCATTAGTGCGTTCCTGCCCATTTTCGAGCAGTACGCTCAAGGTAAGCAGGGTCGCAATTCGCGTTCCCACTTTCTTAACCGCTGTGTTGAATAATGGCTCCAGGTCGTCATAGGAAACGCCAGCAGCGAGTTCCAGGATCTTTTCCCGAGCTGCGTTTCGTTTTTCCTCAGGTAAATTGGTGTACTTCTTGCCTAGTTTTTTGATCTCTTCTATGGCAGGTCGTTGTGGTATGTTTTTCTGCTGAATTGCTTGCCCACCACCCTGTGGTTGTGGCTTCTTCTTTGCCCAGGTGTCTCGCAATCCCACCGTTTTGTTGAATATTTTCTTTTCCGAAGTACTATCGGGATCCAATGTAAAGTATCCCTGTCGTTGAAACTGAAATCGGTCTCCTACTTCGGCATCCCGTAGTCCCGGTTCTGCGTAAGCATTCCTGATCCTTAGAGAGTCGGGATTTACATAGTCCATAAAACTCTTCTCTTTGTCGGCATCGGGTGCCTCGTGCACAAACAGACGGTCGTATTCTCGTACCTCAACTTCCACAGCGTGATCCGACGCCACCCAATGTAGCGTACCCTTCACTTTTCTGAGGCTCGCCTCGGTACCCGAACCACTCAAGCTGTCCGGGTCGTAGGTACAATGGATCTCTGTAATGTTTCCATGATCGTCTTTTACAACCCCCTCTCCTTTGATGATGTAGGCGCTTTTCAGGCGTACTTCTCCACCCAGTCGAAGCCTGAAAAACTTATTGCCGGCGTCCTCTTTAAAGTCCTCACGCTCGATATAAAGCTCCTTCATAAATGGTACTTTCCGGTTGCCTGCAGAAGCATCTTCCGGATTATTCTCGGTCTCCAGCCACTCCAACGAATCTTCCGGATAATTGGTGATCACCAGTTTCACCGGGTTGAGCACTACCATGACTCTTTGGGCGATCTTATTGAGGTCTTCACGGATACAAAACTCGAGCAAGGAAACGTCGATCACATTCTCTCTTTTTGCCACTCCCACCGTCTCGATGAACTTTCTTATAGCGGCCGGAGTGTACCCTCTTCTTCTCAAACCTGAGATCGTAGGCATTCTCGGGTCGTCCCAGCCAGACACTACGCCTTCTTCTACCAACTGCAGCAGCTTGCGCTTACTCATGATGGTATAGCTCAAATTAAGTCTCGCAAACTCTCTTTGTTTTGGTGGTAACGGAAGCTGCTCTTTATTATACTGATATACTTCGTCACGGAACCAATTGTACAATTTTCTATGTGGTTTGAACTCCAGGGAACACAGCGAATGGGAGATCTGTTCGATATAGTCGCTTTCACCATGAGTCCAATCGTACAAAGGGTAAACCACCCATTGGTCACCGGTTCGGTGGTGGTGTTTTTTCAACACCCGATAAATAATAGGATCCCGCATCAGCATGTTGGGATCGGCCATATCGATCTTGGCTCGCAACACATGAACACCTTCTTCAAATTCTCCTTCCTTCATTCTTCGGAACAGGTCCAGGTTTTCCTCCACACTTCGATCTCTAAATGGACTGTTGGTCCCGGCTTCGGTGGGAGTTCCTTTTTGATCTCTCATCGCTTCCGATGATTGCGAATCAACATAGGCCTTACCGTCTTTGATAAGTTGTACGGCCCATTCATATAGCGTATCGAAGTAATCTGAAGAATACAATTCATTGGCCCAGGTGTATCCCAACCACGCAATGTCCTCTTTGATAGCGTCTACGTATTCCTGTTCTTCCTTGGCAGGGTTGGTGTCGTCGAAGCGTAAATTAACCGGAGCTCCGTACTTTTCTCCCAGGCCAAAGCTTATTCCAATGGCTTTGGTGTGTCCAATGTGTAAATAGCCATTAGGCTCCGGTGGGAACCGAAATCGTAGGCTGGATTTAGGCAACCCATTGGCCAGGTCTTCTTCTATGATTTGCTCGATAAAATTGAGCGATTCTTTTGGTGCTGTCATATTTCCGGATATTCCTTTTAGATCAAAGGGATGGCGCGTTCACGCAAGCTGTGCAAAGGTAACCAATAAGCTGAAAAAACTATATTTGCACAAACTTTTTGTATGAGCACGATTCGGCTAAAAAATATCAGGATATTCACCAATCACGGCTGCCTGATCGAAGAAGAAAAAATTGGCAGCGATTACCTGGTCAACCTCAAGGTAAAGGCCAACCTGGAAAAGGCGGCAACTTCGGATGCGCTCAAAGACACGGTAGATTACGTGCATCTTCAGCATATCGTTAAAAACGAAATGGCGCAGCGCTCCAAACTCCTGGAGCATGTAGGCCAGCGCATTATCGATCGTATTTTCGAGGAGATCCCGTTGGTGGATGCTGCCAAGGTCACCATTTCAAAACTCAATCCACCTATTGGAGGTGATGTGGAAGAAGTAAGTGTGACGATGAAATCGCTGAGAACTCGGTAGCAGGAAACCGCCTCAAACATCGATATTGACACAATTTCTTCAGCAAAAACAATAAAAAGTTTCTACGCTCTAATTAAAGTTAATCTTTTATATTTGCTGTCTACAAAAGGCGTCTTGGCCGAGTGGCTAGGCAGGGCTCTGCAAAAGCTCGTACAGCGGTTCGAATCCGCTAGACGCCTCGACAACCCGTTGCGATCTTCGTGATGGGTTTTTTGTTTTATTCTGAATTGGGACCAATAGGTAATTTGGTCTTAGGAATTTTATCCAGCCCTTTTTGCACTTGCTTTGGAAAGATGCCTTCTACAAGTAACAGTACCCCAAATCCGATGATCAACACACTGATCCATTTCTTGGTCTTAAAGATAAACCGCGGAGTCATCTTGCTCTTCAGCTTCTTCGCTAGGCTTATCTTGGCCAGGTCGGTCAAAAAGAAGGTGATGAGTACGGTTGCTAAAAAAAAGAACACTCCATTCTCCGAAGTGGTAAGCGCGTTGGCCATAATGATGGTTCCTATCCAACCTGCGAGCACTCCAAAATTCACGAAATTGAGCAGGAATCCTTTCAGAAACAACCCACCCAAATTCTTCTTCACCTTAACCGCATAGTGCTCACGGACGATCTTCACCAGGGATTTGGCCGTACGGATATATGAGATGATCCCATAGGCCACCAGGATGGCTCCTCCAAAAATAAGAAGTCCCGGATCGTCTTTGATACGAACCAGGATCTTGCTGGTACTAAAATAAGCGAT
>JBCCHR010000193.1:0-6118 GCA_039028655.1 Bacteroidota bacterium | reverse complement strand
TTTTTTTAATTCTGAAAGAAATTGAGCTGCCTCCCTACGATTGGAAGAACCGGTCCCAAAGGAGCCTAACCTAATATAGCTGGTAGACTCCGTCAACTTCTTTATGTCGAACTTCTCATCCGGCACCTTCAGATGATGATCGGTCAGGGTAGTATCTTTCTTCCAACCGATGCGCATCAACCTACCGTCGTTGTAATATTCATTGGATATGGCCATCCATCGCTTGGTTGCCAAATGAGCATGGTAATACTGATACCGCCCTTTTTGATTGGGCAACAAGCGAAACACCAGCTGGCCGCGATCCCAAACCTCATAACCTGTGTCGAGTACCACGCCATCAAAATGATCGCTCCCGATAGGCTGGAATACGGCAATCTTAAAACTACCCTTGTAATAAATGCCGGAAATCTGATCCGCAGGTGACAACTGCAAGGCCGTTTCAAGAGAATCGATATTGATGCTATATCGCGGATGCTCTTTAAAGGTAGCCGAATTTCGATAGGCCTCGATCACGGCTGCCTCCTTAAAATTCTTTGAGGTAAGCTCACGTGCCGTGGAGCGCAATCTCGCATGCTCGTCATCAACAAGATAGGACAGGCGATTGAGTATATCGAAACAAGTAAATTCGTCTTCGCTGCAGTCTATCGAGCTTCGTAACGCCTGGTACGTCTCGTCAAAGGTTCTGGCTCTTTTCCCCTTTATCTGGTCCTTGAAAGAAACCAACTTCTTCACTTCGGCAAAGTAAAAATCCAAATCATCCTTACAGCTACAATCTTGTTGTCCAAAGGCAGCGTGTGCTGTTCCGAAGAAGAACAGCCCTGAAAGAAGTATGATATGTAATTTTCGAAAGGGCATTCTTATTTAAATCGCTTCAATGTTTCTTTCGTAAAATCGGAAAGTACCAGCCGTCCCGAGATCGCGGCTCGTTCGGCCAATAAGGAATCCCAATCTTCGGTCCCTCTCCAAAAAACCTTCTTCATTTCTCGCATGGCATCGGTATTGTAGCCACACAATCGCTCTGCCAGTGAGCGAACGGCCTCGTCCAATGCCTCTGTCGTTTCATAAACGCTTGCGTACAGTCCTTTCTCCCGAGCCCATTCAGCATCATAAAAACTATTGGCATCTATGGCGATCTGAGACATCCCACTCAAGCCTAGTTTTCGCTCCACGGCGGGTCCCACCACAAATGGTCCGATGCCCACGTTGAGTTCGCTCAGTTTGATGGCTGCATATTGGGTTGCCATGCAGTAATCGGTTGCCGAGGCGACGCCAACACCACCACCAACGGTCTTTCCCTGTATCCTGCCAATGATGAACTTGGGACACTTTCGCATGGCATTGATCACATTTGCAAAACCACTGAAAAACACGCGTCCGGTCTCGGCATCATTGATGTTGATCAATTCCTTAAAACTGGCTCCCGCACAAAACGTGCGATCACCACCACTTTTAAGAACAACCACCTTAACTTCCTCATTCTCGCCAGCCACCTTAATGGTCGAGGCCAGTCGCGCCAACAAATCTCCGGGCAGGCTATTATGGGCGGGATGAAAGAATTCGATAGTAGATATTCCGTCTTCGATGACTTCTTTTACATAGGGTGCAGTCATAGGTTATAATAAGTTAAACTGTTCAAAATGATGATTCAAATGCTTGCGCTCCAACAAATACCATTCGAAGCGATTCAATGACCCAAAGACCACATTATTGGTTCTTGCGTCGGGATTCTCCTTAAAGTACGCGAGGTATTCGTCTCGGGCTTCCAGCATGTTCTCTTTGGCCGTAGCCAGGTCTGCATGTTTGGGTTTCTCGATCTCCGATTCCTTGGCCAGTGGGAAGTCGTAGCCACGAGGCATTTTTTTGTAATTGTAGAGCGTGGCATGGGTTTTTTCCAGGTACTGTTCCGGGGTGGAGATCTCAAAATCCTGAATCTCACCAGAGGCGATCCTGTAGGTATATTCCAGATGCTCGATCATATTCTGCGGCGTTAGGACTCCCCACTGAGGGGTACTGTCCTCCGTCAATTTCGCGAGGCAGGCCGCAATGGCTTCCGAAGTCATTTCAGTAAAAACCGTTTGCTTCTTCTGAACCATGGTAAGCACAGTAACAATCGCTACCAGCTCGTCATCGGCGTCAAATACCTCCCCATACCATTTCACAATACCACTAGGCAATTCGGTGCCACGCTGGTCTCGATCGATCTTTTGCTTACACGTAAGTCTCACATAAATGGTATCGTTGTGATACAACGGTCGTAGGAAACGACATTCTTCCAAACCGTAGTTGGCTGCCACCGGCCCTTTGTTAGGGTATACGAACAACCCCGCCGCCGCCGAGATAATAAAATATCCATGAGCGGTACGCTTCTCGAAAATACTGCCGTCGAGGGAAGTGATATCGGTATGGGCGTAGAAATGATCCCAGGTAAGGTTGGCGAAGTTGATGATATCGCTGTCGGTAATGGTTCTTTTGTGGGTTTTCATAGACATTCCAGGCTGGATATCCTCCCAATGGTATTTAAATGGATGTTGTTCCGTCTCCTTGTATTTGGCGTTGGGTTGGTAAATTCCGGTGATCTCGGTGAGCGTCGTTGGAGTACCTTGCACGGCGCAGCGCTGCAAATAATGTTTCACACCTCTCATTCCTCCCATTTCCTCTCCACCACCGGCTCTTCCGGGACCTCCGTGAATGAGGGTTGGCAAGGGAGAACCGTGGCCGGTGCTTACCTTGGCATTTTCCCGGTTAAGTACCAGGATCCGTCCGTGGTGACTGGCGGCAGCTACGGTATAATCTCTGGCGATCGCATCGTCGAAGGTAGCGATCGAACTCACCAGCGAACCTTTTCCCATTTTGGTGAGTGCTACAGCCTCGTCCAGTGTTTTGTAGGGCATGAGTGTGCTCACCGGGCCAAATGCCTCGGTAATGTGAGCTGCTTCGTTCTTGAATGGGTTGTCTTCCCGAAGTAAGATGGGTTTTATAAAAGCCCCTTTTTGGGCATCGGCCCCGATCGTTTCCACCTCATCCAGGCTTCCGTAGACCATGGAAGCTGTTTTGGTGATCTTCGCTACTTGTTCTTTTACTGAATTGCGCTGGGCATCGTTCACGAGCGATCCCATGCGAACTTCCTTCAGTCTTGGGTCGCCAATGGTGACCTTGTCGAGCGCCTGTCCTAACGCGATCTGAACGTCTTCCAACAGCTTTTCAGGAACGATGATGCGACGAATCGCGGTACACTTTTGGCCACATTTCACCGTCATTTCCTTGCGCACCTCCTTGATGAACAAATCGAACTCCGAAGATCCGGGTACGGCATCTTCTCCAAGGACGGAGGCATTGAGCGAGTCGGCTTCCATGGTAAATGGCACCGATTCATCCGTCAATCTGGGGTGATTCTTAATGAGCTTTCCGGTATGTGCCGATCCGGTGAACGTAACCACATCCTGAGAATGCACAGTGTCCAAAATCGTTCTCGCGGTACCGCTGATCAATTGGATCGCACCCTCCGGAAGGATTCCGGATGCAACGATCTCACGCACTACCGCTTCGGTGAGATAGGCCGTTTGAGGAGCAGGCAGTACCACAGCCGGCATCCCTGCCATCCAATTCACCGCGCATTTCTCGAGCATGCCCCAAACCGGAAAATTAAAGGCGTTGATATGAATGGCAACTCCTTCACGGGGCACCATGATATGGTGCGCCATAAAGCGGCCACCTCTGGAAAGATCGATAGGATCGCCTTCCACGTGGAAGGGTTGGTTGGGAAATAATTTCCGAAGGGAGGCATTGGCGAATAAATTACCAAATCCACCTTCGATATCGATCCAGCTATCTACTTTGGTTGCACCGGTACGGTAACTTAGCTCATAAAAGGCTTGTTTCTTTTTGGTGAGATAAAGTGCCAGTTTTTTGATCATATTACCTCGCTGCTGGAACGTCATCTTCCGGAGTGCATCTCCTTGTTCCCTACCGTACTGCAGAATGGCGGGAATATCAAGACCTTCCGTGGTAACATTGGTAAAATGCTCCCCGGTTACCGAATCCAGAATGGGGGTCCCTGAACCGGTTCCATCCATCCATTTTCCCGTTACGTAATGCTGTGTTTTTGTCATAACTACCTTTCGATTAAGCGCGAATTCTCAAAATTTCTCCATGGATCTTCCCTAAAACACACTTCACATATCCATCCACGACCTTGCGCATGGAAACGGGCGTATTCCCCGGGAAATAATCCTTATATTTTTCATAGGCGTCCTCGACCAGATCGGCAGACACCACGTTGATCCTAATTCCTCTACCCAGTTCCAGGGCCACCGCCTTGGTAAAACTCTGGATCGCTCCATTCACCATAGCTGCACTGGTGGTCATGTCGACCGGTTCATCGGCCAGTATTCCCGTGGTTAAGGTGATCGACCCTCCTTCATTGAGATAGTCCTTACCAATGCGCACCAGGTTTACCTGCCCCATCATTTTACTGCGTATGCCAATGTAATAATCCTCCTCGGTGAGGTTATCAAACTTGTCCCATTTGGCATCCCCTGCAATGTTCACAATGGCGTCCACCTTCCCGATCTGGGCAAACATCGTTGCAATGGAATCGGACGAGGCCAGATCCACGGTCACACCTCCAGATGTCCTCCCTGCCACAATCACATCGTGATCCTGGGAAAATCGCTCGGTGACTTTCCTTCCAATGGTTCAATTTCCTCCTATGATGACTATTTTCATTTCCTGTTTTTCAATCTTCTTTTACGCAGGAGCCATCTAGCCACTGACGTTCTCCAATATGGCTGCATATCCCTGTCCCACACCAATGCACATGGTAACCAGCGCATATTTCTTGCCTGTTTCCTTCAATTGCAAAGCTGCCGAATACGCAATGCGTGCACCCGTCACTCCCAGCGGGTGACCAATCGCGATCGATCCACCATTAGGATTGAGGCGAGGGTCGTCATCGGCCAGTCCCCAGGCTCGGGTACAGGCCAACGCCTGTGCTGCAAAGGCTTCATTGAGTTCGATCACATCCATGTCCTCCATGGTCAATCCTGCTTTCTGCAAGGCCTTGTTCGAAGCTTCTACGGGACCAATGCCCATAATACGCGGTTCCACTCCTACCACGGCCGAGCTAACGATTCGCGCCAATGGTGATAAATTATATTTCTGAATAGCTTCTTCGGAAGCAATAATGGTAGCTGCCGCTCCATCATTCAGTCCGGAGGAATTCCCTGCCGTTACACTCCCGCCCTCACGCTTGAAGGCCGGTCTAAGCTTACCGAGCACCTCCTTGGTGGTCGCCGGTTTTACAAATTCGTCTTCAGAAAAAACAATTGGATCTTTTTTTCGCTGTGGAATCTCGACTGAAATGATCTCCTTGGCCAATCGGCCATTTTGCTGTGCTGCCGTCGCCTTCATCTGACTCCAGTACGCGAATGCGTCCTGGTCTTCACGGGAGATCCCATATTTCTCTACCAGGTTCTCGGCCGTGTTCCCCATTCCATCCGTGCCATACATCTCGTGCATTTTGCTATTCACAAATCGCCACCCAAAACTGGAATCGTACAATTTGGAATCGTTCCCATAGGCAGACGATGGTTTGGCCAACACATATGGGCCGCGGGTCATGTTCTCCACCCCTCCGGCAATGAAAAGGTCGCCATCGCCAGCCTTGATGGCTCGGTTGGCGTGGATAATAGCACTCAATCCGCTGCTGCACAAGCGATTAACCGTCTCTCCCGGAACGGTAAAAGGCAATCCTGCCAGGAGCAAAGACATTCTCGCGACGTTGCGATTGTCTTCCCCTGCCTGGTTGGCACAACCCATGATCACGTCGTCATAGGCTTCCTTTGGAATCGATGGATTGCGTTTTACCACCTCGGCGATCACCAAAGCACCCAGGTCGTCGGTACGCACTGCGCTTAACGTCCCTTTGTAATTCCCGATCGGGGTTCGAATTCCGTCTATAATAAATGCTTCTTTCAAATTCTAAATGTTAAATTTTAAATTCTAAATTTAAAACGGTCTTTATTAGGCGAACAACAGAATTTCCTAACTGTTCGCTACCGTAGTCTTTATACTCGAAGTAAAGATCGCAACAAGTTCAGTGCATTCCTTCGATAATCTA
>JBCCHR010000192.1:0-6124 GCA_039028655.1 Bacteroidota bacterium | reverse complement strand
GATAAGTAATTCCTTGTCCAAGAGCCATGAGGCCCTGCGTCAAGTCAGTGGTGGATGCCACCAAGGAAGACGTTGTGGCGACCTTTGGCGTACCCGCTTCAAAAGTACATGTGGTGTATAATGCCGTAACCCACCCTAACAGATCTCGGGATCCTCAACCCGGACTCGTGCTGTACGCGGGTCGGCTCACGACCAACAAAGGTGTCCATGTTTTGTTGAAAGCCTTTCAGATTGCTCGTGAAACAGCTCCCGATCTTCGATTGACGCTGCTGGGCGGTACGGAGGATCAAGTAGCCGCTTATCAGAAAATGGCTCAAGATTCGGGAATTGAAAGTGCTGTTACTTTTGAGGGGTCACAACCCAAAAACAAGGTGCTCGATGCATTTGCTAAGGCTAGTTTTGTGGTGGTCCCGTCGCTCTCTGAAGGCTTCGGCTTTGTAGTGATCGAAGCGTTTTCGGTAGGCACACCGGTCATCGGTTCCAATACAGGTGGGATCAAAGAGATCGTACGGGATGGAGTGGATGGCCAGCTTGTTGAACCTGGCGATCACAACGCTCTGGCCGCAACCTTGATCGCGTTGCACAATGATGCCGACCTTCTTTTGAAGTACGGAGTCAATGCCCATCAAAGATTTTTGGATACATTTGAGCTCCGATTGGTGGTCGATCAACTGAACACCTATCTGCAGTCCCAATTAAGCTGAATTGAATGAACAAACTGAAATGGATCAAATTTGTTTGCAGCCTGTTTCCACCGGTGGTGGCCCAGCAGGTTCGCGAGCGGTTGATCACGATCCCTAAGGCAGAAAAAATGGCACTTGATTTTAAGCGCAAAGCCTTTACAGGAAGTTATTTCGAAGGAAATTCCAGCGACTTTCACGCCTTTAAATTTTGGATGCATGGTTATTTTGATTGGCGCAACATCGTGTTGGCCAAGCACATTCTTAAGTTCAAATCCGGTGCCATCATCGAGGTGGGTGCCAATATTGGGACAGAGACCATTTCCCTGGCCGATATCAATAAAAATAACCCGGTCTACGCCTTCGAACCATTGCCAGCCAATGTTGCGAGCTTGCGTCGTCTCAAGGAGTTGAACAGATTAGAAAATCTCACGGTCTATGATGTGCTGGTCTCCGATAAAAAGGGGGAAGCCCATTTTAAAATACCACCGGCCAACAGCTCCGGTTCGGGGCATATTGCCCAAGAGAGCCAGGGGATCACGCAAAAGTTTGAGGTGGTTACCTTGGATGAAAAGTTGGGGGAAGGTAGGTCCTACGCCGCCATTATTGCCGATGTTGAAGGATACGAACCCCAGGTGCTGGCAGGTGCTGAAAAGCTCATTTCCAGCTCAAAACCATTCCTGATCCTGGAAGTAAATGCCCGATTTCTAAAGGAGCGAGCCCAAACAACGGTACCGGCCTTTCACGAATCGATGACGAGGCATGGCTATCGGTGTTATTATATCGGACGTTTTGGACTGTCTAAGGTAGATCCAACCAATTTTAAAACGAAACGCAATAAGAACTGGATCTGTGTGCCTGAAGCGTACCAGGGCAAGGTGTCGCGATTGTCGCGCTCCATTTGGCTCAATGCGTTCAATCCGTGGATGCGCTTCAAAATTCTGTAAATAACGTATCTTTCATACCCATGAAGCTGGCGATTATCACTCATGTTGCACACATTCCCAAGGGATCCACGTATTTTGGTTATAGTGCCTATGTTCGTGAAATGAATCTGTGGGGGAAGTTCGCCTCCCAACTGCTGATCGCCGCGCCAAAGATTCAAGAGGAGGTTAGCAAGATACATCTGTCCTATGACCACGAGCAAATAAGCCTCACCCATATTCCTCAAATATCGTTTACCTCCTTAGGCCAGGGAATTCGTTCACTGGTGATCTGGCCCTGGATTGCTTTTCGAATGTGGCAGGTAATGCGACGCGCCGATCATATTCACCTGCGGTGTCCCGGCACCCTTGGTCTTATTGGGTGTTTGGTGCAAGTATGTTTTCCGAAGAAATCAAAAACGGCCAAATATGCCGGAAATTGGGACCCCAAGGCCCAACAACCTTTTAGTTACCGATTGCAAAAATGGTTATTGTCCAATACGTTTCTCACCAAGAATATGCAGGTCCTGGTCTATGGAGAATGGCCCAATCAAAGCAAAAACATTCTACCATTCTTTACGGCCACCTATCGCAACGAGAAGATTGAAACTCTGCAAGCTCGAAACTTTGACGCGCCCCTTCGCTTTCTGTTTGCCGGAAACTTAACGACGGGTAAACGACCGGAGTATGTGATGGAACTGGTGGCAAGGTTAGTACAAAGCGGTATCTCCTGCACCTTAGACTTTTACGGGGATGGCGTGCAAATGGACAAACTAAAAGAGCGCATGCTGGCGTTGCAGGCATCGGGCTGGGTTACGCTTCATGGTAACGAAACGGCCGAGGTGGTGGAAAAGGCGTACAGATCATCCCACTTTTTGGTGCTCCCATCCAAGTCGGAAGGCTGGCCAAAAGTAGTGGCCGAAGCCATGTTTTGGGGATGCATTCCTGTGGCCACCTCCATTTCATGCGTACCTTGGATGCTGGGAGACGGCGATCGTGGGGTATTACTCGATCTGGATCTGGAGGCTGATGCAAAGCAATTGTCGCAGCTGGTTTCCAACAAAGAGCGATTGCGGAAGCTGTCCAAAGAGGCACAGGACTGGTCCAAAGCCTATACGTTGGATCGATTTGAAGATGAAATTAAAAAATTGCTATCATGAGAGTGCTGCAACTCATTGATTCTCTGGATGCCGGTGGTGCCGAGCGTATTGCGGTCACCTTCGCCAATCACTTGGTGGATGCCATTGAGCAATCCCATTTGTGCGCAACTCGCGCAGAGGGGGTGTTGAAGCAGGAATTGCGTAATGAGGTGGGCTACTTGTTCGTCGCAAAACGAAAAACTCTTGATCTGAGAGCGCTTTTTCGCCTGCGGCGCTATGTAAAAGAACATGGAATTACCATCGTGCATGCCCATACTACCTCGTTTTTCTTCGGAACGATGCTCAAGTGGCTTGTTCCCAATTTAAACTTGGTATGGCACACCCATCTGGGTGAGCGGGCCACCTCGGGAAAGTCGCCCGGCAGAGCACTGCGAAAAAGCGCTCGTCGCTTTGATCGTATCATCGCCGTGAATGAAGAATTACAAGCCTGGTGCCAATCGAATCTAGCTACCAAGACGGTCGACTATCTACCCAATTTTGTGAGTACGGCCCCCTTTGATGCGCTCAAACACCTGCCCAGGCAAAAGAAGATCGTGTGCCTCGCCAACCTTAAGGTGCCAAAGAACCACGAAAACCTGTTGAAGGCATTTGGACGGATTTCGGCACAATTTCCGGATTGGAGACTCGAATTGGCTGGAAAAGATTTTCAGGATTCATACGCTTCTAATCTGCGCGAGCTCGTAGCGAAAGAGGAATTGCAAAATAAGGTTGTATTTTTGGGTCAACAACAGGAGGTGCCAAAGCTTTTATGTGAGGCATCCGTTGGAGTGCTGTCTTCGGATAGTGAAGGTTTGCCCATGGCCTTGTTGGAGTATGGTGCCGCCGGATTGGCGGTTGTAGTGACCAACGTTGGTCGCTGTGGCGCCGTGGTCGATGGCGCTGGAAAACTGGTGCCACCCGGTGATGAAGGTGCCCTTGCCTTGGCGTTGACGCATTATTTGGAGCAGGCTGAAAAACGCCAGGAAGACGGAGAGAAATTTCGCGAGCACATACGGGCACAGTATTCGGTTGAGGCCGTGCTGCCCCGATTAGTTACCATATATAACGCCCTGAGTCATTAGAGGAATAAAGAAAATATCGTATATCCAACTGTTGCTGCTCCATGCGGCAATGGCCTTTATGGTATGGGCATTTGGGTTTGTGTCCAAATTCATGCTTATCGGCATCGTTGCCATTTTTCTATTTCGGATTTTTTCAAACAATAACAAGAACGATGAAGTGTTGATCGCCGCGGCCTACATGACGGGGATCGAGGTGTTTGCCCGCATGACTGGGGGTGCCATTTCTTATGAGTTTGCCAAGTATGCCGTAATCGGTTTCCTGGTGATTGGGATGTTCTACCGGGGCTTCAATCGAAATTCCTGGCCATATCTTTTCTACATCGTTTTTCTGATTCCTGGGATCTTCTTTTCGGCCATGAATCTCAACTACGAAACCAGCATTGTGAAAGCACTCGCCTCCAACTTGAGCGGCCCTGTTTGTCTGGGTATTGCTGCCTTGTATTGTTATGATCGAAAGATAACGGGAGATCGACTTCAGCATATATTATTGGCTATGTTATTGCCGGTGATCACCACCACAGTCTACCTGTATTTATATACCCCAAGCATTCGGGATGTGTTGAGCGGTACCCAATCCAATTTTGAGGCCTCAGGAGGTTTTGGACCCAACCAGGTGGCTACGGTGTTAGGACTGGGGATGTTTATCTTGTTTTCCCGCCTGCTATTGTTAAAGAGCCGATTGCTTAACGCCATCGATCTGATGCTCCTTGGTTTGATCACATACCGTGCTATTGTTACTTTTTCAAGAGGAGGAGTGCTCACGGCGGTAGCCTGTGCGGTCATCTTTTTGCTGATATTCTTGCGCTATTCCGATTTTAAGATGAAAGCAAACGTATTGCCCAAGATCGCGTTTATTGGGGGTGTACTTTTGCTTAGCTGGTTGTACTCATCGGTTACAACATTGGGGCTCATCGACAAACGATATGCCAATCAGGATGCGGCAGGAAGAGCCAAGGCAGATGTTACCACCGGACGAGTGGAATTACTCAATGCCGAATTGGAAGCCTTTTATACATTTCCGCTTACCGGCATCGGGGTAGGGAAGATCAAGGAATATCGCCTGGAGACCACGGGACGTGAATCTGCCACGCATAATGAAGTGAGCAGGATCCTCTCCGAACATGGATTGTTTGGGCTCATGGCACTAGGCGTGTTGTTATTAAGTCCCATGATCTTGCGATTTCGGAATCGATCCAACCTCTATCTCTTCTCGTTCGTCATATTTTGGTTTCTCACCATCAACCATTCGTCCATGCGCCTGGTAGCACCCGCGTTTATTTACGGGCTTGCCGTTTTAACTATCGTAAGTGAAAACAAAAAGAATCGTCTATATAGGAAATCACCTGCAGGGTAGCGACCGAAACATCACCACGATCGGAACCCTGTCTGCCCAGCTCTCAGAGTTGGGGTACGCGGTGCGTATTTTTTCTTCCCGAAAAAACAAATTAGTACGCCTGCTGCATATGTTGTTGGGTGTGCTGCGTTTTGGCCGTGGTTCGCAGTTGGTGCTTATCGATACCTACAGCACGCAGAATTTCTATTATGCAGTAGCCGTAGGCAATCTTTGCCGTTTGCTTCGGATTCCTTATGTACCCATACTTCACGGAGGGAACCTTCCCGAGCGCCTTCAGAAAAACAGATCACAGGCGTATAAATTGTTCCATGGCGCAAAGACCAATGTGGCGCCGTCAGGATTTTTAATGGACGCATTTGCTTCCGAAGGATATAAAAACCTTACGCATATTCCCAACACCTTCGACCTTGATCAATATTCTTTTTTACTGCGGAAGTCAATTCGGCCGAAACTGTTATGGGTGCGTGCCTTTGCCGATATTTATAATCCCATGTTGGCCATCGAGGCTCTAGAGGCATTGCTGAAGCATTACCCGGATGCAAGTCTTTGTATGGTCGGGCCGGACAAGGACGGTTCGCTGGCGGAGTGTGAGGCCTATGCCATATCGAAGAATCTGCCGGTCACTTTTACTGGAAAATTATCGAAAAACGCCTGGCGCGATCTCTCAGTGAAGTATGATATTTTTCTGAATACCACCAATTTCGACAACACCCCGGTAAGTGTGATGGAGGCCATGGCATTGGGGATGCCCGTGGTCTCGACCCATGTGGGTGGTATTCCATATCTCGTGACCGATGATGTGGATGGTATATTGGTACCTCCCGATAACAAAGAAGCGATCGTGAGTGCCGTGAGAGCGCTTTGTGCACAGGCCGAAAAGGGTGAAGCACTTTCGAGGGCAGCCAGGAAGAAGGTAGAAGCTTTTGACTGGGAAATTGTGAAACAT
>JBCCHR010000191.1:0-6127 GCA_039028655.1 Bacteroidota bacterium | reverse complement strand
GCACAAAGTTATAAATGACCCATTCAGTCTCTGCTACTCAAATTGACTCATTTTCCCAACCATTAGAAAAAATATCAAGAGAAAACATTACCAATAGTAAGCTGTTTAAGCCTAATTCCCAATCGATTACCCGCTAACTTTAGGTTCCCGGGATCGACCTGGAATATATTTTCATTAAAAAACCAACCAAATGAAAAAACACAAACACCTTCTATTGCGAACAACAACCCTACTTTGTTGTTTCTTTCTGATGTCCTGGCATGGCCAGGCGCAGTTTTGCGAAACCTTTAATCAATTTTCCAACACCACTCCGGTAGGAACCGCCTGTGACGCGATCTACTATTCGGGCCTCGTGAACAACTGGGGCGGGAGAAATATCGACGGTATTAGCTACCGTGATACCAACAGCCAGAACGGTACGGGCGATTACTACCTGTACCTGGACGATGGTGGCTGCGGAAATGGAGGCACCTATGCCTTTAATGATGTAGACTACTCCGGAGACTGGACCTCTATGGTGCCTCAAGGCGTCGGCTGCTTTTGCTACGACCTTCGGGCATTCCACATCCAAACCGGAACAATTACCGGCTACAACAGCCTGCGAATCCATGATGGAACCAATCCGGGTAACTCTACCCTAACGGCAACCTTCGTGATTAGCCAACCCATCGATGTTTCTCTGGGGTGGCAGCGTACCTGCGCTCCCATTGAATTGAGTAGTGGTGGGGTGCTCCCCAGCAATGCCGACGGACAATGGGTGATCAACACCGGTTCTGCGGCCGACTGGGACACACTCATCACCGGTGTGCGATCGGTATCCTTCTACGTAGACGTGGCCAGTGGAAACGAACTATGGGGCATCGATAATATTTGTATTTCTGAAGATTGTGATAGCGATATTGGCGTCGATCCCGACCCAACCGACGAAGGTGAATTCTGCTGTGAAGACCAGGAGAACCTGGTAACCAACGGAAACTTCGAATTCGGGAACACCGGCTTCCTCAGTTCTTATACGCAGGATCCGGCCACCTATCCGGGAGAGTACAATGTGGATAACTCGGCAGCCAACTTTGGGGCCAACGTGACCGATCACTCTTTCTGTTCCGATCCGGTAGCCTATCCTAACAACGACATGTTCCTGCTTGTGAACGGAAGAACCCAGCAACCATCCGGTTCGTCAAGTGGTATTTGGGGACAGTCGCTAAGCGGTTTGGATCCGGAGAAAGAATATCGTTTCTGTGCCAACTTCAAGAACATGCCGCAGTGTAACTTTGATATCCTGCCCGAAATAACCATTGTTACTTCCAACGGATATACGCACACTGCCACCATCAACACCGATCCAAATGATCCGTGCGACTGGCAAATGGAAAGCTTCTGTTTCCGTGGATCGGAAGTAGTAGATATCCGCATTAACCTGGCCGAAGACGGCAATGGCGACGGTAACGACCTGGCCATCGACGATATCTCGGTGCAGGCCATGGCCGATTCCAACCTGAGCATTACCGTGCAGCACCAAGGTAGCCCACAGCAGGTAACAGGGTCCATCAACACCATCAACACCAACGACGATATCCTTCCGTACGATCCGGAGATCTGTGAAGATCCGTGGTACTGGTATGTGATCACGGTCGATACGTACTCTGGTGGTGTGGTTACTTTCGATTGGAGTGCCCCTTACGGTTGGGGTAACGATACCGGTTATAGTCTGTGGAACCCTGCCTCATCCGGGGCTACTCCATGGAACCTCACGACCAATTTCGTGCCGTATCCATTTGCACCCAACACCTTGTATTTCATCGGAATGTACACACCTTCCTGCTGTGAAGACTGCGTGGAAGATGGCTTTACGTACCAGCTTATCTTCAATTTCCTAGCGCCTATGAATGGAGGAGAAGACGTATATATTTCCGAAGAAGACAAGCAGCGCATCCTGTCATGGCTGGGTACCTATGCAGAGGGCGGCCCAAGACGTGGCCCTGCTGCCAACGACACCGGAGAGGTGCTACTATCTCCCAATCCGGCCCGTGGCTCGGTACAGGTGTCTACAGTAGACCACAATATGCAGACCGTTACTATCAGTAATGTCGCCGGACAGCAGATCAGGAGATTGGTGGTAAACAATGCACAAACCCTGAATATCGACCTATCCGATGTGGCCTATGGCGTGTATCTGGTAGAGATAGAAACCGATCAGAACAAGAAATTTGTTAAAAAACTGGTCGTAGAATAACCATAAGTAATGTTTAAAATGAAGAGCCCGCCAAAATTGGCGGGCTTTTTTATGTTACTAATGTTTGTGAACGGTGGCGACAAACAAAATTAGGCACCCTACTCCGAAAACTCCAAAAAGCCCTCGTTGAGTAACTTCTTTGAGAGGGTAATTCGACTTGCATCGGACAAGTTGGTGGGAAGATCCCGAACAAAGAATTCTTTGTTTTCAAAGATATAGCGCATCATCGACTCGGCACGAACGGGAAAGCTAAGGTGGCCTCCGAAGAAATAAAGGGTGAATGAGGTGAGTCCCTCTTCCATCCGAAAGCTCATGTGCTCCTTGATACGAAGTCGGGAATCAAGGGACAGTTCCGATTGCGGCTGAGCAACGATTGCATTCCGCCTTCGAGAGATCAAAAACTGCTTGGCCATCTCTTCAATGGATTGGTGCATCACCTCCTCGGTGAGGTAGGCTTTCAAATCGGCTCGAACGGCTGCCATCTGGCTGTAAAACGCGTCTTTATCGAATGCATCGCTAGCGAAATTGGACGGCAAAGCGGTCCGGAGTGCCTCACTCTGTGGAAGTATTTTCAACAACCCATGGATCACTACTTCGTACCAGGTGATTACGGGTGCTGCAACGGTGATATGCAAGGACATCTCCTCTTCGGTGAATACCTCATGAACCACTCCCCGGGGGACATACAATAGATCTCCGGCCTGGAGTTGGAACTGGAATTCCTCCCGATGCAGCGGCAATTCCCGGAAATTGGAACGATCTGGCAGCTCTTTGTGGAGCCATCGTTGCCGCCCCCTATGCAAAACTTCGACCGGCGACGCTACTCCCGGGGTTCTCAAATTCCAGCATTTGCTTCCTTCCAATTGAATAATGAAGACGTCGTGATCGTCGTAATGGGCGCCGAACGCCCTGGATCTCGGGGGAGTGAGATACAGGTTGCAATTGATGTCTGTATGCAACATGGCTTCGAAATATTGTTGGAGGTTTTCAACCGTTTTATCGTGTTTTGCAATGTTCCCGATTCGTATGGTCGCCCCCGACTCAAAAGCCTGCATTATATGATCATACGACAATGACGACCGGTCTTTGGGTGTTTTGTTGGGCCCCTCCTGTTTTGGCATCCCTCCAATGACCGACACCACAAAATCATCATTCCCTCCAAATTCCCTCAGAATGGATCGGGTGGTATCGAAACCTGGGAGCGCATTGTAAAATGCACTGTTATTTCTTGGCACATAGCAGTGCTGTTTTTGCCAATAATGGGCCAAAAAACTTGCCTCGTCTATGGACCCAAATAGCTCCTTGTAGTTCGTTTTATTCATACATTAAAATGGATGGTAGTTTTTCAGGATGCGCGATCCGAAGCATGGCATAGCCGATTCCCGTGGCACCCACGAATAATCCGGGCGAAAATACCGAGGAGGCGGTATTCATGAATATATTGAAACCGCCCTTGGCCCTGGAACGTTCCAAAACATATTGGGCATCTTTTCGAAGCGACGCCATCAGGTTGGTGTCTTTTTGCCAACGGGCGTATTCCAATTGAATATCGATTCTCCCAAAATTCCCACAACACAGATGGTCGATGCGTTCCAGTGTGAAATTCCCGGCTTTCGCCATACATCGTTCGGCTTGATCTAGATACACTTGCTTCCCGGTGATCTCAAACGCCTTTAGTCGCACCAATCCGATCCCAGGAGCACCATGACACCAGCTGGTGGTGTAGGCCGAAACTTCCTGGGTGCTGCGATAGTCGGGATAGTTTTGAGCGTCCTCATCAAAACGTTCCTCTTCGAATTGAATATGAGCTTCGGCCACCTCCAAATACTGCGCATTTCCCGTAGCGCCATAGGCTTTCAGAAGTGCGAGTGCCACACCGGAGGCCCCATGGGAGAGCCCGGTTACCGGCTTCCCATCGTAGGTAGGAACAATGCCATTATTTCCCGGTCGTCGGGCGATCTCGAGCAGATACTGAGCTGTCATTTCGATCTGGTCCAACACGGTTGCCTGTTTCCGTACCGCGTAGAGTTTTGTGAGCCCCAGTAACAAACCGGCCGACCCAAAAATTACATCGTACTTGGTATCAAAGGGCAGTTGTTCCTTTTCGATAGCCAGTGCGGTGCGTTGGGCGTAGGCGATTGCAATTTCAGAAAGTTGCGTTTCGCCCAGAAGATCTGCGATGGTCGCCAATCCGTAGATTATCGACCCAAGACCGGTACCACCACCAATGCCACTCAGTTTTACAATTTGTTCGTGTTCATGATCCAGTATGTTTAAAATAGGTTGTAAAGTTGCATCCACCAGTTGGTAATATTGCTCCTGCTTTGTAACGGCAAAGCAACCCGCCAGAAAACAGGCTACGCCAACGGCACCACTGTACAGGTTGTAGGAGATGGGTTTGAACTGGAACACATCGGCCTCTTTCAAATACTCAAGCGCAATCCATGCCATAGAGCCATCTTCCGCATAAATAGCCTCCTTTTCCAACTCGGCCACGATCTCTGAAACCAACTCCATACAGCGCTCTGCTGTGATGTGCGCCAACGCCTGGGTCGGTTCTTTTTGGAGTGATGCTTCGGAGGAGGGCGATTCTTCGGTGCTATGAAAATTTCCCGCCGTTCGCGCATAAAAGGTGTAACGGATAAATCCCTCTTGCAGGGTGAGATCGTCCTGTGAGAGTTGTTCGATCTTATCGTGAATGCGATCAAAACATCGTTCAGTAAAATAATCGGAAATAAGCCGCTTTCCATTGCCGTCGTAGATATGCAAACTATCCGAAGCCGACTTAAAATAGGGAATGTCCAGATCCATCAGGGCGTCGTATTCTGCCTCCAGCAGTCGCCAAATGGCAGGCCTGGTTTCAGAAGCGTCCATGAACTGCTTGGCGAGATATTCAACTCCGGCAGACCAGTTCATTCCGTCACGCGCATACCAGGGTCCCGAAAGACGCCATAGCAGGCTCGCGTACAGATTGGTGGCCTTTCGAACAAAACGCACCGGGGTAGCATCCAACGACCTCAACAACGCTTGCAGCCCGTCTGTATTCCGAAGTAAAAAAGAATACATCGAACGAAAGCCCGCAATAATGTCGGTTCCGAAATGATCTGAGGAAACCGGATCTTCCCCCATCACATAGGGCTGATTCCCCATGTCCTCAACCGGTCGCTCCACCCAGGTGAGTTTGATATCATCGGTAGCGAGACCGGTCCATCTGCGTGTCTTCACCTGGTCGTTTCCTTCCACGGCACTGCCGCCGAAACCGCTGGTGTCTTTCTTCGCGCCTTTGGCGCCAATGTTCCAATTGGGGAGCATGCCGGTCCGGATCACTGAATAAAGTACCGAATCGGACGCCAAGGCCATGGCACTCAACACTCCATTCCTGTTGACCTCAGATTCCTTGAAGGGATTGAAAATAGTTTCGGTGTCGATAAGGTATAGAAAGGCTCCCTGAGCGATCATGTTCTCGTGATGATAATCGTACCCTTCAAACGTATAGACCAGGGCCAGCCAATAGCCAGCCCGTTGGTAGAATTCGCTCAAAGCAGCTTTGTCGTCGCACCCCTCGTGCTCGATAAACTCCTGCCAACCGTAGTCGCCCTTATCGATAACGGCCACCGTTCGCAACTCGAGAAGATCGCTGCGACTGTTGATCCATCGGGCAACCTCCCTTACGATACGATCGGTCCCCAGCGATTTTGGCTTGTACACGATCTTCTTCCCCGAATCAAACTGCAGCACCACGGTGGTAAATCCTCCATTGTGCTTATCGGACATCCCAAAGCGAAACTCCTTCAGTGTCCCCAGGGGATGGTCGTTATTGAATTTTACGGCCAATTCGGCCTCATCCAGGCGGAAACGTTCGATCAAAGCACTTACCGTATGCATCCAATGGAG
>JBCCHR010000190.1:0-6134 GCA_039028655.1 Bacteroidota bacterium | reverse complement strand
TCGCCGAGGATGATCATGTATTCCGGGATAGGAATTCCTTCGCCTACCAGCGCGCGTTCCATCGCTTTGTACAATCCCTTGGCGGAGTAATCACTGGCGAGTCTGGGAACAATATTATCTCCTTTATGATCTACAATTCGCACCACCGGATTGTTCCAGGTGGGTTCTCTGTATTTGCGAAGAACCTCAAGGTCCTTTCCCTTTTTATTGTTGAAAATAGCCAACGGAATGAACTCGTTCTCAATCGCTTCCGTCATGAGTGGATGGCTCAATACATTGTGACCGTAGTTGCGACAGGTAGCGCATCCCGGAACTTCCTGAAACAGGATAAGCACCGGTTTTCCTTCTTGTTTTGATAACTGCAAGGCGGTCTCGTAGTCACGCAACCAGCTCACCTTACCCAGTTCTTCATCCTGATTCGCAGGATTGGTGCGCGTCTGAGCAATCGACATTGGAATGTATAATAAGGACAGGAACAACAAAAAGAAACGTGGATTCATCATAAGATCATTTAAAAACAATAAGCATTCAGTCTATGTCTTTAAAAGTATCTTACATTTCGAGTGTTAGATTTTACTTAAAATCCATTGCCTCTTTGCGCGATTTCACGTTCAATTTGGTGTAAATACTGCTCACATGCGATTTTACCGTGCTCAATCCAATGCTGTATTCTTCGGAAATTTCCTTATTCGATCGTCCCATTTTGATCAGATTGAGGATCTTTCGCTCCTGTACACTCAGGGAGTTGAGCTGACTCTCTCGTTGTCGTCCCCGAACTTTGAGGAATCGATTCAGAAAAAATCCTAAGCCAAAGAAAGCGATCCCGATCAACACATAATACCACAGGCTGGTATTCTTTGGCAATGCGAGTTGCCCACGAAAGCTTTTGAAGTAAGCCGATTGTTCCGATTGCCACTTGTCCAGATATTGCTCGTAAAAACCGGGGTTGATGAGGAAATCGGATTCGTAGTTGCTTTTGTTTAGCGCATAGAGCGATACCAGGGGATGCGAACTGGTGTCGGCCACATAGCGCAACTTCTCCTGGATGGCCTTCACCATAAATTCACTTTTCATAGAAGAACCGTTGTATTGGGTACTGTCTGCATACCTGGATATCCTATCGATCTCGATCAATCCCGCACTTGGCGGGAAGCCGGTAACCGACACCGCGGAGAAGAGATGTTTCCCGGAAGTATTGTCGATAAACAACCGCGCATTGCGATTGGCCACAATGAACAAGTGATTTTCTTCGTCCCCACCGATAATAAGTGATGCGGCCGGTGCGTCTTTTTTTGAAACATGAATGCGGAACAATTGATCGTCCTCCGGCAGATAGTCGGCAATAAAGGAGAAGCTCCCACTGCTGTCGACGGTAGCTTCGGCAATGATCATTTCGTTCGACATGGTATACATGTCGTTAAATAACGGTATGTGAGAGAGGTACACGACGGGTTCCCAGATAGAATCCAGGTTGAGTTTGCCTCCGATGGCTCGTTCGTCGATCGAGGGCTCCTGGCCGCGTACTAGCTCAAAAGTAGGGAGTAGTACGCAGCACAGCAGCGCCAAATTCAAAAGTGCTTTAGACCTATAGTTCATATACAGGGCTGTGTGATTGGCCTAGGATCCCGGTTTGTCTGATTGGTAAGAATTGATCTGAATTTTCCCCGTAACTTTCTTGGGTTTCAGTTTTACCACCCAATCTCCTTTCATGGGTTCTTTGATGGTTTTGTTGAGTTGTCCGCACACCATTTCCGAATTTTTTCCTTCGGAAGACGAGCTGGAACTCATTTGACTCTCTACCGAGAAGTTACCTTGTTTGTCGCCATTGGGATCGAAGATCTCTACAGTAAGCGATCCTTCAGAAATGGTACTGTTCAAACCAATGCCCAGGCATTTTACGTCATCGGCAACTTCGATCTTGATCTCCTCTTTCTTCGAGCTGTTATCCAACTTGATACTGCGGGTTAAGGTGGAATGACAACTGGAATGCTGGGCAAAAGCCAGCGGGGTGGTCATTAAAAAGATTACAACTGCCGTGATTAATTTGATTGACTTTGTCATAATAATTGGATTTAAGAATGATACCACAAAGCTAAAGTTGATTCGCGTTCGACATGAGAAAATGGGGTCTGAAAAAAGAACGAAAAAAGTTCTAAAAACGTCTATACGGTAGTAAATAAAGGTGAAACCCAGCCCAAGTGTTTCAGAAAAACAAAAAAAATGGGACCCGCATTGGGTCCCACTTGCATTATGCTCTATCGTACATTTTTTCGTAAAGATCCTTGTAAATTTCCTTGATCACCCTCCGCTTGGCTTTCATGGTAGGGGTAAGGTGCCCGCCTTCGATGGACCAGACATCCGGAGTGAGTTCAAACCGTTTGATCTTCTCCCATTTGCCAAATCGCTCGTTGTGTTTATCGATCTCGCGTTGGATCCTCTTGATCAATTTCTCATCCTTAATGGCCTCAGCAGGATCACTGGAAATTCCTTTTTCCTTTCGCTCCGACCAATCTTCTACCCATTCCCAATTAGGCTGGATGAGGGCAGCGGGCATTTTCTCGCCGTCTCCCACTACCAGGATCTGTTCGATGAACGGGGATTGTTTCATGGCGTTTTCAAGTAGTTGAGGAGCCACATATTTACCACCACTGGTCTTGAACATGGATTTCTTGCGATCGGTGATCTTCAAAAAGCCATCAGCATCTACCTCGCCAATATCGCCAGTATGAAAATAGCCATTCACAAGTACTTCGGCAGTTTGTTCCGGGTCTTTATAGTATCCATGCATCACCTGTGGTCCCTTGATCAGGATCTCGCCATCGTCGGCAATCTTTACCTCGGTTTCGGGCAAGGCCTTCCCAACCGTTCCAATTCTAAAACCACCATTTCTCATGTCATTCACCGAAACCACAGGAGAGGTCTCCGTGAGCCCATAACCTTCCATTACCGGACATCCCGCCGCATTGAATACCCTTGCCAACCTGGGTTGCAACGCAGCACTTCCCGAGGCTATGGCCTTAAGATTCCCGCCCAGGGCTTCCTGCCATTTGCTAAAGATGAGCTTACGGGCGATCTTCAATTTAAACTCGTACCAGGCACCGTTGTTCCCGTAGGGTTCCCATTTAAGTCCCAGGGCAACGGCCCAAAAGAACAATTTCTTCTTCACACCTGTGAGGTCGGTTCCCTTGGCAATGATCTTATCATATACTTTTTCCAGCAAACGTGGAACGGCCGTCATTACCTCGGGATGCACTTCTTTTAAGTTGTCGCTGATTGTTTCCAGACTTTCGGCAAAATAAATGCTCACACCACAGTATTGGTACATATAAAGCAGCATTCGCTCATAGATATGGCACACGGGTAGAAAACTCAGTGCGCTGGATGATCCTTCCACAATGGGCAGGCGGCCCTTGCTATGCTTGGCATTGCTGGCAATATTCTTGTGCGAGAGCATCACTCCTTTGGGACGTCCCGTGGTTCCGGACGTATATATAATGGTGGCAAGGTCGTCTTCCTTAACGGCGGCCTTTCGATTTTCTACCTCTTCCTGTAAGTCGGGGTGGGCATCGCCCAATTCCAACACTTCCCTGTAATTATCGCAGCTCTCGATAGTGTCGAAGGAGTACACTCCCTTGAGGGTGGGTACCTGGTCTTTGATCGCATTTACTTTCTCCAATACCTCAGTACAGGAGACAAAACAGTATTGAGATTCGCTGTGATTGAGCACGTAGGCATAGTCTTCACTGCTTATGGTTGGGTAGATAGGAATATCCTGAGCCCCTATCTGAAGGATTCCGATGTCGCAAATATTCCATTCGGTACGATTGGTCATGGAGATGATCGCCACCTTGTCGTTGGGCTGAACGCCCATTTGTATGAGCCCGCGGCTCAAGGCATTCGCCTTATCGAGGTACTCCTTTGTCGAGGTTTTGATCCACTCACCGTTTACTTTCGACACCAGGGCGTCGTCGAGTGGGTAGTTTTCAAGTTGGTAATAGGGAAAATCAAAAAGTCGTTTTACTTCGGTCATGCGCGAGAGATTTCAGTACGCAAAATAGCGAAAAAAATTCGGTTTTAGGTGCAAATAAAAAGGAGCCCCTGAGGGAGCTCCTTTGTGTTTTTTTATGCTGAACAATTAGCGCTTCACGATCCGGATCGTGCGAGAGGCATCTGCTGAAGTAAGCCGCAGCAGGTACAAACCGGTTGGTAAATTGCTGTAGTCGATGGTTTGAGAACCCTTGTTATTCAAGGTTCGGCTTACGACTTGTCCTTGTAGTGTATACATCTCGATGGTATAGTCTTGTAAGGGAGTGGTGATGTTAAGAATGTCACCCACCGGATTCGGATAGACAACAAACTGCGAGATCTCCGAATCGTTGGCGCCGAGAACGATATCACCTGCGATGTTGATTTTAAGATCGTCAAAGTAAAAACCGTCGGCGGTTAGTCCGCCATCCGATTCAAACTGAAATCTCACCAGGATCTCTTCTCCAAGGTAGTCGCTTAGGTCGATCTGCTCGAATATCCATTCCTCCTGTACACCATCGTACAATGGTTCACCGGTTGGCTGGCTATTGTTGGAACTTCCCGGATTGGTAAAAAGTCCGCATTGAGCGATCCAACTGCTTCCTCCGTCGATCGATACCTCCACCTGGGTATAATCAAAATTGTTCTCGATATCCCATCTGGCGTAAAAAGTAAGGTTTGCGCCATCGGCATTCGAAAGGTCCACAGGTTCGTTTATCGTTATCGTTTTGCTCGTGTTGTTCTGGTAATTGCCGTTGGGAGAATCGGTGATGGAACTGGATGGCGAAACAAAGGTCGTAGTTGTAGTTCCCCAGCCGTTGTTATCGAAATTATCAGTGGTACTGTCTCCAGGATCATTGAACACTGCAGTGAGTTCACCAAATTTCTTATTCACGGTAATGGCCGTATCGAAGGAGCCGTTGTTCACGATCAATTCGTAAACGATATCGTCTCCGTCTTCAGTTCCTGCCGCCAGGGTATAACCTATGGTTCCTGGTTCAATTTCCAGAGCTTCCATGCCTGTGTAGGCTACCGGACTTCCATTGGAGGTGATATTTGAAGAGACCGGATTGAAAGTTACCGTAAAATCACCTGAGCCGGAAACGCCGAATCGCTGAATATTGAAAGTAGCATCCGAAGATCCACTGTTACCTACATATTGCGGTGCCGTGTCATTAACAACTGCGTAGTTATTGACCATTTTGGCTGCAGTGAGATTTAGGTACATCATTTCCTTGCAGATAGGTTCTATCTGATTGGTAGGTGGCCAAAAAGAAGTGCCGATTTCAGGAGTGAAGGAAAATATTTTGTCATGGGTACCAACGGTTCCATACATGAAGTCGTCGCTTTCACCCGAAAATGGATGATCACGTAAATTGACATAACCGTTCTGTGAGACCAATTCTGAAGAAATACCTTGAAAGAGTTCATCGTCGGGAGTAGCTACGTCTGCATAAGCATGCGGGTAATATAACAGTTGCCCGGAGGTATGGTTATTGAACGCCATCACAAAATCATGTTGCTCAACAAACCATTTCATAGCCTGGTTTTCAATTTCCGAAAATGGCCCGGTGCCATGATAAGTTTGTGAAGTAGGATTGCTCGACGATCCGGGACCGCCCCAGACCCCGTTTCCGGGATCACCATTTATGAAATAGTTATAATTCCGGTTATTATCGGTGCCGGTAGAATTCTTTCGGTTTTTCCTCCAAAAGCCACCTCCGTTGGGATCTGTCTTTTCATTATAAAGGTAGCCATCTGGATTTACTACGGGGACAAAATAAAGTTCGGTGTTGTCTACTATGCTTTGTACTTCGGTATCGCTGTCATAATTTTCCAGTAAGTACCACATATAGAAGATGAGCTGCGAAAGGGAGGCAGGTTCTCTGGCGTGGTGAATGGAGGTGTAAAGGATTTGAGGTTCACCTTCATTAGAGGAATTGGGGTTATCGCTGATCTTCACCCATTTAATTCCATTACCTCCAATAGGCGGCGTGGTGCTATTGTCCGGTGTTCCTTCCGTTAAAAAATTACTTATGTTCGATTTCGCGGTGATCAAATTTGGATAAAGCGCCACCATTTCATCCAATTCATCCAGCACTTCCTGA
>JBCCHR010000189.1:0-6151 GCA_039028655.1 Bacteroidota bacterium | reverse complement strand
GTCAGGATGGTGATTATCATTTTAGCAGCCTGTTTTATAAATGAGCGCTGCTAATATAACGGATAGTAGAGTAATTCGACCGTTAGTCAGGCCAACAGGATAATAAGCGAGTGGTCAGGGAACTGTATCTACTAGATTTGTCATTAACCAGGGATCTCGTCGTGTCTATGAGGAGATCATTAGTTTTTCTTCGGAAGAAAATACGCATACCATCGCTACCACCTTGCCGGCATCTTCCGTAGGACTCCAGCGATACACGGCGCGCCTGATGCCGCTGGAAGGTGAGAAGAATATTGTGAACAACGATCGGGCGTTTGCAGTTGAAGTGATCGATCAGGCGACCAACGTATTGATCGTAAGTGAGATCATTCATCCCGATCTTGGAGCTCTAAAAAAATCGATCGAGACCAACGAACAACGACGTGTCCAAACAATGAAACCTCGAGATGCTGCTGGAGTTCTCAACGATTATCAACTAGTGGTCCTCTACCAACCATCGCGTAGTTTTTCTCCCGTGTATCGAGACATTGAGCAGCTAAAGAAAAACACCCTTACGATCACTGGAACTCAAACCGATTGGAATTTTTTGAATTCCGTACAGCAGGATTTCGAAAAAATGGCTTCATCACAAACGGAGGATGTAGCTGCCGCTCTGAACAAAAATTACGGTGCCTATGCCGTTGAGGATATCGGGTTCGAACTGTTTCCACCGTTGCAGACGGTTTTTGGTGACCTGGAGATCAAAGTACCGCATGAAATTCTACTCGATCAATCGATCGACGGTTTTTCTTCCGGTTCTCCGATGATCGCTTCCATGGATATAAATGGTAAACGCGATGCAATATGGGACGGAGAAGGATTTTGGCGTTGGCGTGCTCAAAGCTTTTTGGCGCAGGATAGTTTTTTGCAGTATGACGAGTTTATGGGTAATATTGTGCAGTACCTGGCATCCAACAAGAGAAGAAGCCGCCTGGAAGTGGGGTATGAGACCTTTTATTACAACAATAACGCTTTGAAGGTCTCTGCGCAGTACTTCGATAAGAATTTCATATTCGATTCCCGCGCGCAGCTCACCATTCGCTTACAGAACACCGGAACGGAAGTGCAAACCACGTTTCCCATGCTGTTGAAGAGCAATTATTATGAAGTAGACCTCAATAGTCTTCCAGCGGGGAATTATAATTTTACAGTAACCACTTCCGAAGAAGGAATCGCCCGAAGCGGTAGTTTTACAATACTGGAATACAACGTTGAGCAACAATTCCTCAACGCCAACGTAACAAAACTGGAGCGATTGGCGACCAATACTGGCGGAACAGCACACTTTATCGACGATGTAGAGGGCCTTATTTCTACCTTGTTGGACAGCGACAACTACCGACACGTCCAGAAAACCGATCAAAAAGTTGTACCTTTAATAGACTGGAAATACTTGTTGGCCCTGATCGCAGCAGCCCTGTCGATCGAGTGGTTTATCAGAAAATATAACGGACTCATTTAATACATTAAAAACTACATTATGGATAAATTACCCAAAATTGGAATACCCCTTATCATCATCATTATTCTGGCCATTATCATTTTGGCGAAGTCGGCCGTGACCATAGGCTCCGGTGAGGCAGGTGTATTGTACAAGACCTTCGGTGGAGGGGTGGTGACAGATCAGCCGCCTTTGGATGAAGGATTCCACTTGGTGGCACCCTGGAATAAGGTGTACGTCTATGAAGTAAGGCAGCAGGAGCTGTTTGAAAAGATGAAGGTGCTCTCTTCTAACGGTCTGGAGATCCAGATCGATGCATCGGCCTGGTACCAACCGGTTAAATCCGACCTTGGAAATTTGCACCAAACACTAGGTGAAAACTACTTGCAACGGGTAATACAGCCTGCCATTCGAAGTGCCGCGCGTAGTGTGGTAGGACGGTATACCCCGGAACAGCTCTACAGCAGCAAGAGAGATGCCATTCAGGATGAGATTTTCGACGAGACCAAGAAGATCTTGGAAACTCAGTACGTACAACTCAATGAAGTTTTGGTACGGGACGTAACGTTGCCTGCGACAATCAAAGAGGCAATCGAAAGAAAACTAAAGCAGGAGCAGGAATCTCTGGAATACGAGTTTAGATTGGTTACTGCCGCCAAGGAAGCCGAAAAGGTGATCATTGAGGCGGAAGGTAAGGCCGAGTCTAACCGGATCCTGAGCGCATCGCTCACCGACAAGATCCTAAAGGACAAAGGAATTGATGCCACGTTGAAGCTGGCAGAGTCTCCCAATGCCAAGATCGTGGTAGTTGGATCGGGAGAGGATGGCCTGCCATTGATCCTCGGAAATAACTAACATTTTTATAATGTATCAACCGCTCTATTATGGGCGGTTTTTTTTTGCCTCAGTAAATCAAAGTCCTCTAAAAAATGTATTTTTGGAGGCATATTCTTAAAACATCTATTCATGAGAAAAATATACGTTTTTGCGATCGCTTTACTTTGTTCAATCGGTTTATCCGCTCAGGATTTCGGTATTGGAGTGTCGGGGAGTTATCTTACCGAATTGGAAGGATTTGGAGGAACCGCCGAGCTCATTTACAATATTGATGAAAACTGGGGAGCGTCCACGTCATTCACCTATGCTGTGGCCGATGCCGAAAATATTCGATCGAAGTGGAGTATCGTAGACCTGAATGCCCGTTACAATGTGATCGACGGCTTTTATGTTCTAGCCGGAGGGCAGTATTTAAGCGTTAATCTTAGAGAACTTGGTCTGGGCGGCGGAAACCCTGTGAGTACCGAGCGTACGTTATCCGAAAGCGAATTCGGTTTTCAGGCTGGAGCCGGCTACATATATAATTTGGCAGACAACGTGAATCTATTTGCCGAAATTAGATATGCTTCGGTAAATACCGGTTACGTTCACGGTAAGTTGGGCATACTTTTCGATCTATAAAGTCCTGTCGAAAAGTTATTTCAAAGTTTATGCAGATCATCATCGTAAATGGACCCAATCTCAACCTGCTGGGAAAGCGGGAAAAGAATATTTATGGTGATCTTTCTTTTGAAGAGTTCTTTGCCACATTGCAGGAAAAATATCCGACTGTAAGCTTATCACACTTTCAATCCAATATTGAAGGCGAATTGATCGATAAGTTACAGGAAGTAGGTTTTTCCTACGATGGTATTATTCTAAACGCAGCCGCTTATACCCATACTTCTGTTGGGATCGGGGATGCCGTGAAGGCAATAGAAACTCCAGTGGTGGAAGTGCATATTTCCAATACCTTCGCGCGTGAGGAGTTTCGACATCATTCCTATGTATCGCCCGGAGCAAGGGGAGTGGTACTGGGCTTTGGCCTTCAGAGTTACGAATTGGCACTCCAAAGCTTTATTGATTAGCTAACTTCAGCATAAAAAATAAAAAGTCCCGTTTCATTTAGAACGGGACTCTTTTTGTTTTCTATTTCTGAATGAACTATAGATGGATAACTTCATCATAGGCATCGGCGACAGCCTCCATCACCGCCTCACTCATGGTAGGGTGTGGGTGGATCGCTTTCAACACTTCGTGTCCTGTGGTTTCTAATTTTCTGGCCACCACAGCTTCGGCAATCATATCGGTAACACCAGCACCGATCATATGGCAACCTAACCACTCTCCGTACTTGGCATCGAAGATCACTTTAACAAAACCATCTTTAGTTCCGGCAGCACTGGCCTTACCACTTGCCGAAAACGGGAATTTACCCACTTTGATGTCGTATCCGGCTTCCTTAGCCTGAGCCTCGGTCATACCAACACTTGCGATTTCAGGTGAGGTGTATGTACAACCCGGGATATTGCCGTAGTCGATGGCCTCCACATGTTGGCCGGCGATCTTCTCTACACACAAAATACCTTCTGCAGAAGCCACGTGCGCCAGGGCAGGACCTGGAGTTACATCACCAATCGCATAATAGCCGGGAATATTGGTTTGGTACCAATCATTTACCAGGATCTTTCCTTTGTCCTGAACGATGCCTACATCTTCAAGACCAATGTTCTCGAGGTTGGCGGTAATACCTACTGCTGAAAGTAAGATATCGGCCTCCAATACTTCTTCTCCTTTTTTGGTTTTTACTGTGGCTTTTACTCCCTTACCGGAGGTATCCACGCTCTCCACAGACGAATTGGTCATCACTTTGATACCCGATTTCTTGAAAATGCGTTCAAACTGTTTGGACACTTCTTCATCTTCCAGTGGCACCAGGGTTGGCAGATATTCGACGATGGTTACCTCGGTCCCCATGCTATTGTAAAAATTGGAAAACTCAACCCCAATAGCACCGCTTCCCACAACGATCATACTCTTGGGCTGGGAGGGGAGGGTCATCGCTTCCCGATATCCGATCACTTTCTTGCCATCCTGCGGCAGGTTGGGCAACTCACGAGAACGTGCTCCTGTAGCGATAACGATATGGTCTGCACTGTATTCGGTGCCGTCTACGTCGATCTTCTTACCGGGCTTCAGCTTACCATACCCATTGATCACGTCGATTTTGTTTTTTTTCATTAGGAACTGCACTCCCTTGCTCATACCATCAGCCACCCCGCGACTGCGCTCGACCACTTTCGTAAAATCCTTATCGGCACCTTTTACTGTAAGCCCATAATCCTCGGCGTGCTTGAGGTACTCGAATACCTGGGCGCTCTTCAACAGGGCTTTGGTAGGGATACAACCCCAATTAAGACAAACCCCGCCAAGACTTTCTTTCTCGACAATGGCCGTTTTAAATCCTAATTGAGATGCTCGAATTGCGGCCACATAACCACCGGGACCGCTTCCTAAAACTATTATATCGTATTTGCTCATTTCGTACTGTAGTTGACTTGTTTTTTGAGTTAGCGAATTTACGAAATAAAAGACCACCAAAAAAACAAGTATCATTCAAAAAGAAAGCGCCAATTTCACAGGTGATTGCCTGATCCATGGCGCTTCTATTGGGGCTATTGCAGTATTATACTCTTACCAGCACATAACCTCTGTTGGTTTTGCGGTAGTAATTGCCTCCCCAACGGTAGTATCTTTTTCCTTTCACCACAACGACTTTGTGACTCCGTGGTGCCTGTTTCACCACCACCACTTTCGAGGTAGGTACCGTAGTTACCACACGGGTAGCACAGCTAGTGAAGGTGAAGGCCATTAAAACTAATAAGAGAATAAACGATTTCATAACTTCAAGTTTAAAGGTTTTGTTTCTTTGACCGGAAAACGTACCAATGGTTTCATGTCGCCAAAAAAAAGACGTCGGATTTCGAACCGTTTGGCAAGAATTCCGACGCATTTGCAAATCTTGAAGATTATTTTTTATTCTTTCTGAAAGTCTACCGAAAGCGAGTTTACACAGTATCGCTGCCCCGTTTGGGTAGGCCCATCGTTAAATACATGTCCCAGGTGACTCCCACAAGTAGCACAGAGGATCTCAGTACGGATCATTCCCAGGGAAGTATCCTTGACATACTCAACGGCCCCTTCTATGGATTCATCAAAGGAAGGCCAACCACAACCACTGTCAAACTTGCTATTGCTTTCAAACAAAGGGGTCGCACAGGCACCACACTTATAGGTGCCGTCTTCGGCGGTCAGGTTATATTTGCCGGTAAACGGTCGCTCCGTACCTTTTTGACGCAAGATGTAATAGCGCTCGGGTCCCAATTCCCGGAGCCATTCTTCTTCTGTTTTATGAATAGGATAATCACTCATTGGCGGGTATGAAATTGAGGGCGGCACCATTGATGCAATGGCGTTTGCCGGTGGTTTCTCTTGGGCCGTCATCGAAAACATGTCCCAAATGACCTCCACAGGTAGCACAATGCTCCTCGGTACGGGCATAGCCTATGTTGTAATCCGTGCTATAGGCTACGTTACCCTTGATCTCCCTGTCGAAGCTTGGCCATCCGGTACCGCTGTCAAATTTATGCTGACTCAAGAACAAAGGCGTCTCACAGGCAGCACAAACATAGGTACCCTTTGCGTAGAGCTTATTGAGCTCACTTGAGTGAGGTCGCTCGGTGCCGGCCTCTCTTAGTACAAAATACTCCATGTTGGAAAGCTGTGCTTTCCATTCGGCTTCAGTCTTGGTAATGGGGAATACTTCTTCTTTTTTAGTTTCTTGTGCGTTGCCAT
>JBCCHR010000188.1:0-6156 GCA_039028655.1 Bacteroidota bacterium | reverse complement strand
GGTCACTCGTCTGCCTCAGCTGCTGGCCCTTCACCTTCGTTGGTGTTGGCATTGGGCTTCTCAGCTCAGCAATCTGCAGAGCTACAAGCTATGATTTCAGCCTCCATTTCGGCAGCAAGTACCACCCAACTTTGGCAGATTCGAATTGTGAATGAGCAGGACGAGTTGGTTTCGCTGGTGAAGTTTACCACCATTTCTCTTCCCAAAAAAGATCAATAGGATGGAATCCCTGCTTCAAGCCGTTGAACAACAGTACGCAGCCGGACTTCCCTTTGTCGTTTATTCATTGCCCGAAAGTGATCAATGTATTGCCTTGCTGCAAAAGGATGCGTTGGATCATGGTGACAAACGATTTGTCGAACCGGGATTTGTATTCGCCCCCTTCGATGATCGTCCCGGTCTCTTTTTGCACGAATCGGCCTGCCAACAGGTTTCGGCACAAATTCCCACGGATGATGTTACGCGATTCCACATTCCATCGGCCGCAACTGATTCAGAAAAAAACAACTACAAAGAACTGGTGGTTCGAGCCCGCAATTTTATCGCAGAGCAGCATGCTTCGAAAATTGTGATATCTCGATGTAAGGCGGTAACCCTGTACAAATTTGACATTTCATTATTGGTGCAGCGATTGTTGGCCCTGTATCCAACCGCCTTTCGCTACCTATGGTTTCATCCCAAAAGTGGCGTTTGGTGTGGAGCTACGCCGGAGGTTCTTATTGCAAACGAGGGAAGGACTTTTCGAACGATGGCCCTGGCGGGCACCTTAAAACATGATCCGGAGCACCCGCCCAGATGGTCCCAAAAGGAATTGAACGAACAGCGTTGGGTGACCGACGACTTGTCCGAAAAACTGCAAAAGGCGTCCTCCATTTTAAATGTTTCCAAGGTTCACAATCATGTGGCAGGCTCCCTGGTGCATCTCAGGACCGATTTTACCGGTGTCCTCAAAAAAAGGGAAGATGGTTTGGAATTATTGGCGCGCTCCTTACATCCCACGCCAGCGGTATGTGGAACTCCCACAGATGTGGCCCAGAGTTTTATTACCAATTATGAAGGCTACGACCGCCTGTTTTATACGGGCTTTCTCGGACCAGTCATGGGAGGAGCCGGCGATTCGCAACTGTTTGTGAATTTACGCTGTGCGCGCATCGACCAGGAAATGGCCCATCTTTATGTAGGAGGTGGGATCACTGAAAACTCTATTCCATCGGCGGAGTTTGACGAAACGGAGCATAAGTTGGAAACCATGTTGCAAGCGCTGTATCCCATGCTGAATTTACCGTCTTAGTTCGTACCTTTGTGCCAATGAAATTCTCCTCGAAAATTCTTTCGCAAACGATCGTCCAACTGTGTCGTGCCAAAGAAATAGAACACGTTGTGATTTCACCGGGGTCGAGAAGTGCTCCGCTTACCATTGGGTTTACTGAAGATCCCTATTTTACCAATTACAGCATCGTCGATGAACGTTGTGCTGCTTTTTTTGCCCTCGGACTTGCCCAACAGTTACATAAGCCTGTTGCCTTGGTTTGTACCTCGGGTTCTGCCTTATTGAATTATTACCCTGCCATTGCGGAGGCTTTTTACAGCGATATTCCGCTGGTGATTTTGTCGGCGGATCGTCCGGCGCATTTGATCGATATTGGCGATGGACAAACCATAAGACAGCCCAATGTATTTGCCAATCATATTTGCTACAGCGGCAATTGCCGGGAAGGAGAGGAACACCAGGCCAAGAACGAACAAGTTATCAACGCAGCCTTGAATACAGCGCTACGCGAACATGGTCCGGTGCACATTAATGTTCCATTCTCGGAGCCTTTGTACGATACGGTAAACACGCCGGATGTGATTCCTGAGGATCAATCCATCGACCCAAAGCTCCCGTCGGCTATGAGCCAGGAAATCGACCGGTTAAAAGACGATTGGACGAAGGCGGGCAAGATCATGGTGCTTATTGGTGTTTTACCCCCCGGCCAATTGGACAAGGCGTTGGTTGAGTTTTTAGGTGGTTCGGAGCAGGTGATCGTCTTTACCGAAACCACTTCCAATGTGCATCACGAGCATTTTTTCCCGGCGATCGATCAGTTGATCGCGCCATTGGATGAAGCAGGCTTTCAGGCCTTGCAACCCGAATTATTGATCACCTTGGGTGGCATGGTGGTTTCTAAGAAAATAAAGGCATTTTTAAGGAACTACCCACCTCGTAGACATTATCACGTGCATGAGAAAAGGGCCCAGGATACCTTTTTTGTGTTGAACGATCATCTGGCCCTGACACCGCAAACGGCTCTTCAAAACCTCCTGGACGCGCCATCGGTTTCCAGTAGCAGCTATAGGACGGATTGGTTGGCAGTTCGGGAACATCGCTTGCGCAAGCACGATGCCTACCTTGCGGAAATTGCCTATTCGGATTTTACTGTTTTTGCTGAATTGTTCCAGGCTATCCCCAAGCACAGGCAGTTGCAACTGGCCAACAGCGCCACGGTGCGTTATGCACAACTCTTTTCGTTGGATCCCTCCTGGGAAGTGTTTTGCAATCGAGGTACCAGCGGCATCGACGGAAGTACCAGTACGGCGATTGGCGCATCGTTGGTGAGCGAGGAGCCTGTAGTTTTTCTTACGGGTGACCTCAGTTTTTTCTACGATAGCAATGCTTTATGGAATGCGTATGTGCCCAACAATTTCAGGATCATTGTGATCAATAATGGAGGAGGAGGAATCTTCCGAATACTCCCGGGAGCCAACGATACGGATAATTTTAATACGTATTTCGAAACCAAGCATGAGCTCACGGCTCGCCAACTAGCTGCCATGTACGGATGGGATTATAGCATCGCCACGGATACAACATCGTTGCGGGCGTTGCTTTCAGAATTTTTCGCAGCATCGGAACAACCCAAGATACTGGAAGTGTTCACTCCTTCCGGAATCAATGATCAAATACTACTGGGTTACTTTGAATATATTAAATAGCCGTCTTTCCGCGTTCTCCGGATGCACTTTCTTGCCGAATTCCCATGTCGACCGAGGTTGAATTTGCCGTACCATTTTTGGTAGTTACCGGAGTCTTTCCCAATTTGGCCATGGCCCATAGGTAAGCATCGTTAAGGTCTTCGAAGATCTCGAGGTCTTTTTTCGAGAATTCCTTTTCAAGCTTGGCATTTTGTCGGGCCGACTCCAATTTGCTCACGATCGCGATGGCTTTTAACGACGAGATCTTATTGAGGTACTTGTAATCGTTAGGATCCACCGAGTACGAATTGATCCGGTTTGAGATATATACAACAGGTTTAAAACCAGTGATCTGCAAGCCTCGGAGTAAGATGGAAAAAGCTGTTTTGTAGTTGATCGTTACGCCCTCGTGAGCCTCCACGATCACTATGTTGGGATAGAAATATATGGTGCCTATATCGGTATCGAGTTGATCTTTCAAATAGACGCCGTTGGGGAGGTTGTGGGGATTGTTAGGCTTCATTTGATTGCTAATGTAAGGAAATGAATGTGGAAAAACTATGGAGAAGCGGCATTTATTTCCGAAGAAAAAACAAAAAAGGCGGCACCCCCTTGCATCTCGTTGAGTGTCAATTATTAAGAGGATACGTATTTTTTATGGGCCTCCATGGCACATGAACCACTCGAGAAGTCGTACCTTTGCCGCACTATGTTGCAACTAGGAAAATTCCAGGAATTATCAATCTTGAGAGACACGGATCCCGGCTTGTATTTGGGTGACGAACAAGGTAACGAGGTATTGTTACCCAATCGGTATCGGCCCGAATCGTTCTCGGTGGGTGATCCGCTTCAGGTGTTCGTGTATTTGGACAACGAGGAGCGACCTGTGGCGACCACGGATGAGCCGTTTGTCACACTTCATAATTTTGGCTATCTCCGTTGCAGTCAGGTGACCAAGCATGGTGCGTTTATGGACTGGGGTTTGGTGAAGGAGCTGTTTGTACCGTTCAAGGAACAGGCCAGACCTATGAAAAAAGGAAACTGGTACGTGGTGTATCTGTACCTCGATGACAAGACCAATCGCCTGGTGGGATCCAGTAAGACGAACCGATTTCTCAACAACGACGAGATCACGGTAAAGAAGTTCGATGAAGTGTCCATAATGGTTACCCATATTACCGACAAAGGAGCCAACGCCATTGTAAATGGTAAGCACAAGGGGCTTATTTATATGGAGGATATCTTTGAAGACATACGCACTGGAGACAAGATCACGGCCTACGTTAAAAAAGTGAGGCATGATAAGAAGATCGACCTTGTGTTACAACCTGAAGGCTATCGCAGCATCGAACCCAATGCTAAGTATGTACTGGAAGAATTGGAAGCCGCCGGTGGTTTTCTACCGTGTCACGACAAGACCGATCCCGAAACCATCAAAAACTTGCTGGGCTTGAGCAAAAAGAGCTTTAAGAAGGCTATCGGGAGTTTGTACAAAGACAAACGCATCCTCATCAAAGATGATGGGATCGAGTTGTTGTAATTACCTTGATTTTTAAAAACTGCTAGTATCGAACGAGTGTTCGGCCGCGTCTGGGTGCATTGTAGTAAAATGGAGAAGGCGAACAAAAGAATACTGGGCGCGCTTCCTGATACACCGTATTCCGTACCCCATGGCTGGTGGTGCCATTGTTCGAATTGCTACCATTCACCGAAACCGAAAAACCAAATTCTTTCTGGTTGAGCTTGGGGAGGTTGATATCGGGGGCCGACACCAGATTTTGTTCTTGCTCGAGCACGCTCATCATATCGACTGCCTGCCAGTAATTTTGGGCAGTCACTTTATTAAAATCGGTTATGTGCATTTTTTTGAAGCTGCGATCTTCTCCAAAATCTATATCGAAGGAACTCAATTCACGCGTATCGGGAAGGCTGTTGGCGTCCATCGTAAAGTAGCGGGTCTCGATGTCGAATTGCCCAAAAGCCGCTAGGGGTGCAAATAATAGTATGAAAACGAACCGTTTCATGTCTCAAAGGTATCAAATTTCGAGCCAGCTTGAGATCCCTTGTTATAAATTTAACTTTTTTGAGGTTTCCTTCGGAATAGCTCCTTTATGCACCGTGATACTAATGGCCTTCAAACGCATGTAGGACTCACTAAAGTACACATACCCTCCATTGGCATTTCGGTTGGGGTCGCTTCCCCAGCTGTTCTTCACCTTGTAATACTTGGTGCCGTTCTGGTCTTTGAGCATTCCCGTGATGTGCATGAGGTGATCGTCTGTGGTGGCGAAGTTCTCAAATTCGCTTTGACGGTACGCTTGAGAGATCTTTTTCTCGGGATATACCCCCTGAAGGGCTAAAACATTGTTAGCGCCATCGAGTGGGATCACCGCCACACCATCTTTGGAAGAGAAAGTACGTTCGCTTACATCACAGTCCAACTCGACCGTGTATCCGTTTTGCAGTGCGTGATCGATCGTTCCCATCATTTCATCCAATGGCACATTGTAAAAGCTACCATAGCTCCAGTTGTCCGGAATGTTCAAGATAAATTCTGAATAGAACGGCGCTTGTGTGAAGGAGGTGATATTGATGTAATCCGATGGCACGATCTTGAGCATGTCCCGAAAGCCGGTAGGCGTGTAGGTTTTGCCTTCGTACTGAAACGACTTTGGATTGGCACCAATGTAAGCACTCAACACACCATCGATGGCTTCTCGCCACTTAGGGCTGAGTCTGCGTCCCGGGTTGTCTACATAGGTTTCCACCATGGCACGTAACACTGCCACCATTTCGGCGTGGTTATGACGTGTTTCATCTTCAAACAGACCACTATAGGCTACTTGCGGAACCAGGCCGTACTCGGCCACCGAATTCATAACATCATGTGCTAATCCGCCTTCGCTGAATTGGGCCTTTCCTTGTCTCATCACGAAGTTGTCGGCTTCGTGAAGGTCCCGTCGCCGTTGTTGTTGAGGTAGATGAACTCGTCCTGGTTCACGACTGTGCCCACCCACAAATCGGTCCAGCCGTCGCGGTCGAAGTCGGCAAAGTTGCAGGGCCACGACGTCTCGGAGCACACGCCCGCCACGTCGCAAACGTTCTCGCTGAGGCCGCCGGAGGGATCTCCGAGGTAGAGGACGTTGCCTATCGGGTTCGGGGGCAGCTCGTTGTCGGTGATGTAGAAGTCCCAGTCCCCGT
>JBCCHR010000187.1:0-6191 GCA_039028655.1 Bacteroidota bacterium | reverse complement strand
TCCCTGTTACTTTTCTTGGTGTATTCAAAATGAGTGATATCGTCGTCCGGCCCCAGGATATCCGCCACAAACTGTTTCAGGGCACCTGCGCGCTGCGGAAACTTAACAATGAAATAGTGTTTCAGGTTGTTGTATAACAGCGCGCGTTCCTTGATCTCGGCCGTACGGGTGATATCGTTATTACCACCGCTCACCACACAAACTACCTGCCGCCCTTTGATCTCTTCGGAAAAAAGATCGAGGGCTGCCATGCTCATGGCACCCGCAGGTTCGACCACAATGGCATCTCGATTGTAGAGCTGTAACAATGTTTCACAGATCTTCCCTTCGGGTACGGTGACCACTGCGTCTAGAGACTCCCGGCAGATCGGCAGGGTCAATTTACCCACCTTCCGGACTGCGGCACCATCGACAAAGGTGTCGATCGCATCTAGGGTAATATGCTGTCCTTCGTCCAGTGATCGTTTCATGGCTGGCGCACCCAGCGGTTCTACACCGATCACCTTGGTTCCTGGCGACAGCTGTTTGATGATGGTTCCCAATCCCGATGCGAGCCCTCCTCCACCAACAGGAATAAAGACAAAGTCGGGTGGCCGGGTGGCCTGTTCCAGTATCTCTAGAGCCACAGTGGCCTGTCCTTCGATGACCTGCGGATCGTCGAATGGATGAACGAAGTGCCTACCAGTTCCCCTGGCAACCTCCAAAGCAATGGCATAGGAGTCGTCAAAGCTATCGCCTGCCAACTCGATCGTTACAAAATCTTCACCAAACATTCGCACCTGTTCGATCTTCTGAGTTGGTGTGGTTTGTGGCATATAAATGGTGCCTTGCACCTCCAAAGTGCGGCACGAGAACGCTACCCCCTGGGCGTGATTTCCGGCGCTGGCACATACGATGCCCTTCCCACGTTCCTCAGGAGGTATGGAATTGATCTTGTGGTAGGCGCCTCGAATTTTGTAAGAACGAACGGGCTGCAAGTCTTCTCGTTTGAGCCAAACATCGCAGTTCATCATCTTTGAAAGTCGTTCACTACGCGTTAATGGGGTTTTCACGATCACCGACTTCAACGCCAACGCCGCCTGCTGCACCTGTTCCAGTTGCGGAGAATAGGTAGTTATTGTCTCCATATCGCTACGCCAACGCAGGAGTTGCCTGCGCAGCCACATTGATCGCTTTCATGGCGGTCATCGCGCTTCGCAGTCGCTTCCCAACTGCTTCGATGGGATGGGCAGCAATGGCCTCATTCACGCGGATAAGTTCCAGATTGTCGATTGATTGCTTATCATTCGACGGACGCAGATCACCGGGTAATACCTCCTCCATGAAGCTGGTCAACAGTGGTTTGGCGGCATGATCGAACAGATAGCAGCCGTATTCGGCCGTATCGGAGATAATTCGATTCATCTCGTACAATTTCTTACGGGCGATGGTATTGGCGATCAAAGGCAGTTCGTGAAGCGACTCGTAGTAAGCCGATTCTTCGATGATCCCGGAAGCAGCCATTGTATCGAACGCCAGTTCAACCCCGGCTTTTACAAAGGCGGTCATGAGCACCCCATGATCGAAATAGGTTTGTTCATTGAAATGTTCGGCGGTGGCTTCTGTTTTCTCAAAGTTGGTCTCGGCGGTGGCCGCTCTCCAACGAAGCAGGTCTTGATCGTTGTTTGCCCAATCCGTCATCATACCGTCAGAGAATGCACCGCTCATAATATCGTCCATATGTTTTTCGAACAAGGGAGTGAGTATGGATTTTAGTGTTTCTGAAAGCTGGAAAGCGCGAATTTTACCTGCATTCCCCAGACGATTCATCATATGGGTAATACCTCCATGCTTGAGTGCTTCGGTGATGGTTTCCCAACCAAACTGGATCAGTTTGGCCGCATGATCGGGTTGTGTGCCATGCTCCACCATTTTATCAAAACACAAAATAGATCCCGTCTGGAGTACGCCGCACAGGATGGTTTGCTCACCCATAAGGTCACTTTTCACTTCAGCAACGAAAGAAGATGCCAGCACCCCCGCCTTGTGCCCCCCGGTGGCAAAAGCATACGCCTTGGCCTGCGCCCAACCCTGCTGGTTGGGGTCATTCTTGGGATGTACCGCAATGAGCGTGGGTACTCCAAAACCTCTTTTGTATTCTTCCCGCACTTCCGATCCAGGGCATTTGGGAGCGACCATGATCACGGTGATATCTTCGCGAATCTGCATGCCTTCTTCCACAATATTAAAACCGTGGGAATAGGATAGGGTGGCGCCTGTTTTCATCAACGGCATGATGCCTTGAATTACGGCCGTATGCTGTTTATCAGGGGTAAGGTTGCAGACCACGTCGGCCGTGGGGATCAATTCCTCGAAGGTACCAACGGCAAATCCGTGAGCCGTTGCATTTTGATAAGAGGCGCGTTGTTGTACAATGGCTGCTTCGCGCAACGCATAGGAGATATCCAGACCGCTGTCACGCATGTTCAATCCCTGGTTGAGTCCCTGGGCACCACAACCTACGATCACGATCTTTTTTCCTTTGAGGGCGGAAATGCCGGTCTCAAATTCGTGAGATTCCATAAATCGACATTTGCCCAATTGTTCTAATTTTTCTCTAAGGGATAGGGTATTGAAGTAATTTTTCATAATGCTTTTATTTACGCTTGAAATGCTTCCAATAAGGGTGATACTTGTAATGCTTCTTTGGTGACGGCGATACGTCCGGAACGTACGAACTGCATGATACCGAATGGCTTCAACTCCCGGTACAGCAACTCCACTTCCTCCTTCCTACCCGATTTCTCGAGCACAAAAAAAGTGCGGTTCACCATTACGATCCTGGCGTGGCTGTCTTTGATGATATTTTGGATCTTACGATCTTCGAAGAGCAAGTCACTCTTGATCTTGAACAGGCAAGACTCCTGATAAATGGTCTCATCGTCCCGGTGGAAATACGCCTTGATCACTTCCACCTGTTTCTCGATCTGTCCGATGATCTTTCTCATTTGTTCTTCGGAAACCGCTACGACGATCGACCAGCGCGAGACGCCCTCCAATTCGGAAATCGACAGATTGATACTTTCGATATTGATCTTTCTACGCTGAAAAATGGCGGAAATGCGATTGAGCAATCCCACATTATTTTCGGTATACACCGTTACGGTGTACAGTTGTTTGTCCTGTTCCATAATTAACTAAGTCTTATATCGGAAACCGAGGCTCCCGACGGGATCATTGGAAATACATTACCTTCCTGTTCTACACTCACTTCAAGGAAATACGCACCTTGATGGTTCATCATGGTTTCAATGGCAGTCGCCAGATTTTCTCGCTTGTTCACACTTTGCGCCTCGATACGATAACCTTTGGCGATGGCCACGAAATCCGGATTCACCAACTCAGTAGAGGCATAACGACGGTCGAAGAAAAGTTCCTGCCATTGTCGTACCATTCCAAGGAAGTTGTTGTTGAGTACCACGATCTTAACCGGAACCTGCGTTTGAAAAATAGTTCCCAATTCCTGGATCGTCATTTGATAGCCACCATCTCCAATAATGGCGATCACCTCTCGCTCGGGTGCGGCCATCTTGGCACCAATGGCTGCCGGTAATGCAAAGCCCATGGTTCCCAATCCACCCGAGGTAATATTACTTTTAGACTGGGTAAATTCAGCATAGCGACAAGCCACCATCTGATGCTGCCCTACGTCGCTTACAATGGCAGCCGCGCCACCACTTCGCGCATTGATCTCACGTATAACTTCCCCCATGGTAAGTCCCTCCTTGGTGGGAAACATATCTTTTTGGATCACCTGTTGGTATTCGACCTTGTAAAGTTCATCAAATTGCTTCCGCCATTTTGGGTATGTCTTCTCCTTTAACAAGGGTAGGATTTGCTCCAGAGCCTCCCTGGCGTCACCGATCACGGCGATGTCGGTCTTTACGTTCTTATCCACTTCCGAAGGATCGATCTCAAAATGAATCACCTTTGCCTGCTTGGCATAGGTGTCCAGGTTTCCGGTTACCCGGTCGTCGAATCGCATTCCAATGGCGATCAAAACATCGCACTCGTTGGTCAATTTATTGGGTGCATAATTACCGTGCATTCCAACCATTCCCACATTCAAGGGGTGGGCAGTGGGAATTGCCGAGGCTCCCAAAATGGTCCATGCTGCAGGGATCCCGGCCTTTTCGATCACAGCCTTGAAGGCGGCTTCTGCCTTCCCAAGGATCACCCCCTGTCCCCAAACGATCAAAGGTTTTTTTGCCTTATTGATGGCATCGGCGGCCGCTTGTAATGCGTTCGTAGCAATCTCCGGTACCGGTATATAACTTCGAATTCCCACACAAGGCTCGTAAGAAAAGTCCAGTTCCTCGAATTGTGCATTCTTCGTAATATCGATCAATACGGGTCCAGGTCGTCCATTGCGAGCGAGATAAAACGCCTTCGCAAATACTTCCGGGATCTCCTCGGCACAGGTGATCTGATGGTTCCATTTGGTTACCGGCGTCGAGATCCCAACGATATCCGTTTCCTGAAACGCGTCGCTACCCAGCAAATGTGCTCCTACCTGCCCTGTGATGCATACAATGGGTGTCGAATCGATCTGTGCATCGGCTATTCCAGTTATAAAATTGGTAGCACCCGGACCCGAAGTCGATATCGCAACACCTACTTTGCCAGAGATCCTGGCGTACCCCTGAGCCGCATGTGTGGCCCCTTGCTCATGACGAGTAAGTACATGTTGCAGACGGTCCTGGTACTTGTGCAGTTCATCGTAAACAGGCATAATGGCACCACCCGGATAGCCGTAGAGCACTTCGACTCCTTCGGCCAATAAGCATTGTACAATGGCCTCGCTTCCGCTCATGCGAACTTTCTTGACCTTGGCAACTTCTGTTTGGGTAAGCGTTTCTACTTGCATATTTTTTTATTCTGAAGGAAGACCTCTTACGCCTTCCGGTTGATTGTTCTTTTAAAATTCATCGGTTACGCATCCCTTGGACGCGGAGGATACCGTCTTTGCATACTTGTACAGCACTCCTCTTTTAAATTTTAAAGACGGCGGGCTCCACTGAGCTCGGCGACGCTCCAGTTCAAGCTCTTCCACCTCCAGGGTAATCGAATTGGTTCGGGCATCGATAGTGATCTGGTCGCCGTTGGCTACCAGAGCGATCACGCCGCCCACCTGTGCCTCGGGCGTAATGTGTCCTACCACAAATCCGTGGGTGCCCCCAGAAAAGCGACCGTCGGTAATGAGCGCAACGTCTTGTCCCAGGCCTGCACCAATGATGGCAGCCGTTGGTTTCAGCATTTCCGGCATACCCGGACCGCCGGTTGGACCTTCATATCGAATCACGACCACATCGCCTTTTTCGACCAATCCATCCCGGATGCCATCGTTGGCAGCATATTCACTATCAAACACCTTGGCGCGTCCTTTAAAAAACAAGCCTTCCTTTCCTGTGATCTTGGCAACACAGCCATCTTTGGCCAGGTTGCCGTACAACATCTGCAGGTGTCCGGTGTCTTTGATAGGAGCTTCTACAGGCTTGATGATCTCCTGATCTGCAGGAAGATCCGGGGCATCCAGCAAGTTTTCGGCCAGGGTTCTTCCCGTAACCGTGAGGCAGTCGCCATGCAGCAATCCCTTGTGAAGCAAATACTTCATCACGGCCGGGATGCCTCCAATTTCGTGTACGTCTTCCATGAGGTATTTGCCGCTGGGCTTGAGGTCGGCCAGAAAGGGAGTGGTATTGGTGATCTTTTGAAAGTCGGCCATGGTAAATTCGATGTCTGCCGCCCTGGCAATGGCCAGGAAATGCAAGACTGCATTGGTCGACCCGCCAAGCACCGTAATCAGTCTGATGGCGTTTTCCAGCGACCGTCGCGTGATAATATCGCTGGGTTTGATATCTTTTTCCAGTAGCAACCGCATCGCGCTTCCGGCTGCAACCGATTCGTGCTTCTTGGCGACACTCAATGCCGGATTGGAGGCATTGTAAGGCAATGACATTCCCAATGCTTCTATTGCCGAGGCCATGGTATTAGCGGTGTACATGCCACCACAGGCACCGGCACCCGGACAGGCCTTTTCGACGACCTGTTCGTATTCGGTTTGAGTCATGGTTCCGGCCACTTTACTGCCCCAAGCCTCAAAGGCCGAAACTACATCTAATTTTTTTCCATTATGATGGCCCGAATCGATC
>JBCCHR010000186.1:0-6193 GCA_039028655.1 Bacteroidota bacterium | reverse complement strand
GTTTCAAAATCATTTGGCGAATTCAAAGCCTTGAACAATGTTTCGATCGAAGTGCCCAAGGGTAGTATTTTTGGGCTCTTGGGACCCAACGGTGCCGGTAAAACAACCCTCATCCGGATCATCAACCAGATCACTATGCCGGACACCGGCTCGGTGCAGCTCGATGGTGAACCCTTGCAACCGCATCATATTCAAAACATCGGGTATTTGCCGGAGGAACGAGGCCTCTACAAATCGATGAAAGTAGGAGAGCAGCTGCTTTACCTGGCACAGCTCAAAGGACTCTCCAAGGCGGAGGCCCGTAGCCGATTGGATTACTGGTTGGACCGATTGGAAATAGGCGATTGGTGGAACAAGAAGATCCAGGAATTGTCGAAAGGGATGGCGCAGAAGATCCAGTTTGTGGTAACGGTGTTGCACCAGCCCAAACTATTGATCTTCGATGAACCTTTTAGCGGTTTCGACCCCATCAATGCCAACTTGATCAAGGACGAGATCCTCAAACTGCGGGAAGACGGTGCTACGGTGATCTTTTCCACTCACCGGATGGAATCGGTAGAGGAAATGTGCGATCATATCGCTTTGATCCACCAGTCAAATAAAGTGCTTGATGGCAAGTTGATCGATATCAAACGACAGTTCAAATCCAATGTGTACGAAGTAGGATTGGTGAGCGATGACCGGGCCAGGGCGTCGAAGGTGCTCGATGAGCAGTTTGAAGTGGTTCCGGCCGATTTTAAAACCATCAACGACGAATTGCAGTACAAGGTGAAACTTCCCAACGGAATGACCTCCAACCAGCTTTTGGCCGATCTGTCCTCCCTTGGGCAGGTAACCCATTTTGTAGAAATGGTACCGTCGGCCAGTGAGATCTTCATCGAAACCGTACAAAACAACTAAATAGCACAACAGCATGAATCATCTTCCTCTAATTATTAAACGGGAATATTTTACCAAGGTGAAGAACAAATCATTCATCATCATGACCTTCTTGAGTCCTTTGATCATGGTGGCACTCATTAGTTTGGTGGCCTATTTGTCTCAATTGAACAACGATACGGTACGTACCATTTCGGTGCTGGATGAAAGTGAGTTGTTTATCGATCAATTCGATGACAGGGAGAACTTAAAATTCAAGATGCTCACGGATGTGTCGTTGGATGAAGCCAAGAAAAGCGCCCAGGAAGGAGAGGTATATGGGCTGCTCTTTATTCCGAAGAAAGAAAAACTGGAAGAGTTGTCAAATGCGATCACCTTCTATTCGGAAGAGTCGCCTTCCCTCATGCTCATTGGCGATATCAATCGCGCTCTTGAATCGAAAGCCTATGATATGCGGCTTAAAGAGAACCAGTTCGATGCGGAGATGATCCAGAACCTGCGCATGGATATCGAGACGCAGTTGGTAAGTTTTCAGGGAGAAGAAACCTCTACGACAGGTTCGGTACTAAAGCTCATATTTGGAGGACTTGCGGGCTATTTGCTCTTCATGTTCATTATTATTTACGGCAATATGATCATGCGCAGCGTGATCGAGGAAAAGACGAGTCGTATTATCGAAGTGATCATTTCCTCCGTAAAACCGATGAAACTGTTGCTCGGAAAGATCATTGGAACTTCCCTGGCCGGCGTCACCCAGTTTTTGGCCTGGGTGATCCTGTTAAGTGTTTTGAGCACGGTGGTATTCCTGGTGTTGGGGATCGACTTTGCCGCCATTCAGGCCGATCAATTGGCTACGGCAGCGGAGGCTACCGGTACGAGTACCGAAGATATGTTCACCGAAGGTGTGATCGAATTCTTTAAGTTGCCATTGCTCAATTTGATCATCATGTTCGTGCTCTTCTTCGTAGGAGGATATCTGCTGTATGCCTCGCTCTACGCAGCCATTGGTGCCGCTGTAGATAGCGAGACCGATACACAGCAATTCATGCTGCCCATCCTTCTACCGCTTATCCTGGCGGTTTACGTTGGGTTCTTTACCGTGATCGATGATCCGCATGGCACCGTGTCTCAGGTTTTTTCCTTTATTCCTTTTACGTCGCCGGTGGTGATGCTCATGCGTATCCCGTTCGATGTGCCGCTTTGGCAACAAATCCTTTCGGTAATTATATTATTCGCTACCTTTATCGGGACGGTTTGGTTTGCTGCCAAGATCTACCGTGTGGGAATCCTCATGTATGGCAAGAAACCATCCTACAAGGAAATCAGGAAATGGCTTAAATATTAATCGTGCAATCGGAAGTACAGGATAAGATCGTGGATGTCGTAAAAGACGACATCTGGGGTACGATCAAAGACATCTTAAACTGGGGGCTCCATCTGGGTGAAGGAGACAACCAGGTTCATATTACCATTGGGTCATTGCTGCTGGTCATCGTTTCTTTTGTGGTGACCAGTTTTCTATTGAAGTGGATCCGACTGCTCTTCACCCGTAAAATGGACGAGACCGATACGCGCAAGTTCATCAGCTTCTTCAAATTCATCAAATACGTGGTCTATGTGGCCGTGGTATTTGCTGTTTTGAGCATGTCCGGGATCAATATTACCCCTTTCCTAGCCGCCTCGGCAGCGCTTTTGGTGGGTGTGGGGCTGGCCTTGCAGGAGATCTTCCAGGACATTATTGGCGGTATTTTGATCATGGTCGACAAATCGCTGCTGGTGGGCGATATCATTGAGGTAGATGGAAAAGTAGGCAAGGTGATGGACATCAAACTACGCACTACGCGCGCACTTACACGCGACGACAAGGTATTGATCATTCCCAACCATATGTTCATAAAGGATGCCATCCTCAACTACACACAGAATCATAAAACCACCCGCGAATCGGTGTCGGTCGGGGTTGCCTACGGAAGCGATACTGCTTTGGTTAAAAAGCTTTTATTGGAAAGCGTGGCCAACGACAGCCGTATCCTAAAGCGTCCAAAACCTATGGTTACTTTCGAGAATTTTGGCGATTCCTCGCTCGATTTCAAGGTGTTTTTCTTTATTTCAGACAGTTTTATCGATCCCATTATCAAGAGCGATATCCGGTTTAGGATCGATGCTTTGTTCAGAGAACATGGCGTGACCATTCCATTTCCTCAGCGGGATGTTCACCTTTACAAGACGGGAGAAGACAAGGCGTAGTGTTTTTTCTTCGGAAGTCATCTTGCGGGCAATTTATTGAGCAATTTGCAGTTGTTAATGACCAGTTGGTGAAAAGTAACTATCTTCACCCTTTCTAAAAAATACCTATCTTCCAATCGATGGAAATTGGTCCTCAGACTTTTTTTATTACTGAATTAATTGGGCGCCGCGCAATGTTTGCGCTGTTGTGTATTTGCCTGTTTCCGGCCTGCATGCAGGGGCAGTCAACTGATCTGGCGCGTGTGGAATATACCCGCATCCCTCAGGCTAACTCGGAGAATTCGGTGAGTAGGTTCAGGGCGTTCGTTAATTTCCCTATCGAACTAAAATGGGAAGGCAGCTATCTTATAGCCGGTGTCGAGTACCGGAACATCGATTTCGACCTGGAAGACCCGGTACCATTTAACACGGAGAACCTGCAGCGGCTGCAGTTGTTCAGAACCACATTGGCCTACACCTTCAAAATGAAGAAAGACTGGCGTTTTGTGGGTAAGGTTGGTTTTGAGGTCGATTCCAATTTCGAAAGCAGCCAGATCCGTGGGGAGGATTTTCGTTTTACCGGTTCCTTGTTCTTTATCAAGGACATGTCCGGTGATGAAATAAAAGTTCCCTCCCGTTTTATCATTGGGCTCAATTATACCACCAATGCCGGACGTCCGTTCCCGATACCGCTGCTCAACTATTACCGAAAATTCAAACCCAATTGGTCCTATTCCCTGGGAACGCCCAAGACCAACCTCAAACACACCCTCGGAAAACGACACGCATTTCAGGCTTACATTACACTGGATGGCTTCTTTTCGAACATCCAAAGCAACTTAGTGGTACCCGATCCCAAAGGTGGAACGAATGTTGCATCCAACATTTCGATGACCCTGGTATTGGGAGGATTGGGCTATGAGTATTACTTTACCAAACACCTCCTGGCGTACGTGTACGGCGGGCACACGGTATTTAATGAGATCCGACTCCGGGATTCGGACCGAAATAATTTGTATAACATCAATAACGACAATACGTTCTATCTTAGAACCGGATTAAAATTCAAAATATAGCATGTCCAAAATATTAATAGTTGAAGATGAAGCGGCCATTCGAAGAGTATTGGTCAAAATACTTACCGAAGAGAACGACGCCTACCAGGTCTTCGAAGCCGAGGATGGCCTTTTGGGGATCGACCTGATCAAAAAGGAGGATTTCGACCTCGTGTTGTGCGATATTAAAATGCCCAAGATGGATGGGGTGGAGGTATTGGAGGCCATCAAGAAGTTAAAACCCGAAGTTCCGGTGGTCATGATCTCCGGCCATGGCGATCTAGACACTGCCGTGAATACCATGCGTTTGGGAGCTTTTGATTATATCTCTAAGCCACCCGACCTCAATAGACTGCTCAATACGGTGCGCATTGCACTCGACCGGAAGGAGTTGGTGGTAGAGAACACCCGTTTGAAGAAGAAGGTTGGAAAGAAGTATGAGATGATTGGCGATTCCGAAGCCATTACCCATATCAAAGACATGATCGAAAAAGTGGCGCCCACGGAAGCTCGAGTACTTATCACAGGTCCCAACGGAACAGGGAAAGAACTGGTGGCTCATTGGTTGCATCAAAAGAGCGATCGCTCCAAAGGCCCTATGATAGAGGTGAATTGTGCCGCCATCCCCAGCGAATTGATCGAAAGCGAATTGTTTGGGCACGTGAAGGGAGCCTTTACCTCGGCCAATAAAGATCGCGCGGGAAAATTCGAAGCGGCCAACGGTGGTACCATCTTCCTGGATGAGGTGGGTGATATGAGCTTATCGGCTCAGGCAAAAGTGCTGCGCGCCCTTCAGGAAAACAGGGTACAGCGAGTAGGAAGCGACAAAGATATCAAGGTAGACGTACGCGTGGTGGCTGCTACCAACAAAGACTTGAAAAAAGAGATAGCCGACGGGAAATTTCGTGAGGACTTGTATCATCGCCTGGCCGTGATCCTCATCAAAGTGCCTGCCCTCAACGATCGCAGGGAGGACATTCCCATGCTTATCGACCACTTCGCTACAAAGATCGCTACGGAACACGGTACCTCTAAGAAAGAGTTTGCCACCAAGGCGATCAAACTGCTCCAGGAATACGATTGGACAGGAAATATCAGGGAATTGCGAAATGTGGTAGAGCGTTTGATCATCCTGGGCGACAAAGAAGTCACCGAAAAGGATGTCAAGCTATTTGCTACCAAATAAAAGTGCCATCCCGCAAGGGACAGCACTTTTGTTAGTTTAGTTTTTCCACTCGCAACTCGACAGTCGATTGAGCAGGTTGTTGGCCATTTCTTTGGCCTTGTCGGCATAGAACACCTTAGTGGCGGTCAATGTTTCTTCTTGCAAATCTTCCAGTGTGCGTTGGTAGGTTTCTTCGGTAAGTGGCTCCTCGTCCTTACAACCCATGCTTTTCGTAAACTCGTTGATCAATGCCTCGAGTTCTTTTAAGGTAACTTCAGAACTCGCCCTCAACTCCTTTTGTTGGGCAAACATAGCCTCTTTCTGCAGCTTCACCTCGGTTTGAAGTCGTTGCTGTTCTTTGATCCTGGCTTCCAACTGTCGTTGTTGTTCAAGCAATTGCTGTTGCCGCTCCAGCAGCTCTTTTTCCTGCGCGAGCAGGTTACCTTCACTCTCTTTAAGGGAAAAATCAGGATCGTTGGCACTGCAATTGTCAAGCGCAATGATCACGTCCTTGGCGTTCGCCTTCGCTCGGTTCACAAACAGTCGCACCGCCTCGAACTTCTCTTTCTCGAGTGCCTTTTCCAAATTTTCTAGGGCGTCGTAGCTTGCATCACTGGCAGCCTGACAGCCACATTTTTCTGTTGATAGCAGTACTTTTTTGATGGCGATCATAGAGCGATCGGCATATTGCTTTAGCTGAGTCACATTATTGGCTTCCATGGCCGTTTCGGCATGCTGGTAGCCGTAAGTGGCATCTTGGTAGGCCACTTCACACTCCACGGCGTGAACAGCACAAACACTAAAGAAAAGTATGCTTACTAGCGTAGTAATTTTCTTCATACATTAGAATAAGTAGGTTAATATGTAG
>JBCCHR010000185.1:0-6194 GCA_039028655.1 Bacteroidota bacterium | reverse complement strand
TCTCGCCTATGTAGACCTGTCTTGGTCTTCCGATAGGCTAGAATGAGCGTCCTTTTAAAGCGTTGGGAGAAAGATAGATTCAAAAAATAACGTTACACACAATGCAAAAACCATCGGTCATAGACTGGTGGTTTTTGTGTTATTTCGGTATGTGTATTGTAATATATATAAATAACGAATACTTGTAAATGGCTAATAGTTAGAGTTTTATTTATACTTTTAGTGTGTGCGAGAGCTAGGTAGGAATACCTGGAATCCTCGTAAGAGATGACATGAACATACTTTACATTCATGAGATCAAAGTTTTGGAAATTTCTCCTGGTTGTATTTTTAAGTTTTCTTCAATACACCATTGTTTCTGCCCAGGCCAATGCTGTTGATGCAGCAGTTTATGCCAATGGACATTCCTATTTGTTTCAAGGGGACCACTACTTTCGTTTTACCAATTTTAATTTGGATGAAGGATATCCAAGGAAAATAAACTGGGGCTGGAAAGGCCTCACGACTTCATTCAAAAATGGAATAGACGCGGCACTTTATTATCCAGCTACGGAAAAAATATATTTTTTTAAAGGGAACGAATATGTGCGAATAACCGGTAACCGTGTAGATCCGGGTTATCCCAAAACCCTTCCGGGTGGTTGGCTTGGCCTGCCAGAATCCTTTCAATCTGGAATCGACGCTGCCATTTTTGAAGATGGGCATACCTATTTTTTTAAAGGAAAGCAGTACGTTCGCTTCACAGGTTTTTCTTTGGACGACCAATATCCCTCACAGCTACCAGGAGGATGGAAAATTTCAGGAATGTTTCATGATAACATCGATGCTGCTTTCAACCTCAGGGACAAAAACAAAAACTATTTGTTCAAAGGGACCGCCTACGAACGATTGATCAAATTCAAATCGGAGGTAAACTATCCAAAGTCCCTCCCAGGTGGATGGACAGGATTGAAGTGGTCTTTCGTGAACGATGACTATGGGGAAGGTTTCGTTGAAGGTAAGCACATTATTTTCTATTTTGACAAGGATCAGAGCTATCAGTATAAGATGTATTTGTCGCTGAAGGATGATTATAAAATGATTTCCAAAACTATATCCGACGGACCATTTTTTACGAAATTCGCCACCGTTTGGGTGGAATCTAAAGATGCAAATATTCCGTCTTTCACGGTCCAGGGGGAAGCTAATTTTCAAAAGCAATTGAATAAATGGGTTCCTAAGGGCTACTATCCGGCTTTGTTGAGTATCAGTGGTAGTGACCCTTCATTGGCGATTTACAGCGGTACCATGGAGCAATCCGATCTCACAAAGCCATCTCCGATGGTGCGGCATAATATTTCAGAAGACTCTCTTGTAAAGATGATGAACTGGGCAACGAAGCATCGATACATTCCAAAAACAATTACACGATACGGCAATCTATCGGACCCAAAGTATGCCGCGTCCTGGATGTTCAATGAGAGACGAATTCTCTGGGAATATGGGCGCTCCGACTCGTATACAGAATTTCGGAAGCGCTATTTGGCTCATCGAACACATAAGGGACGGCCAGCTATCGTGACTTCCGGCTATGGAGGCGTCCATCATTCTGTTTTTCAGAACGACAATATGAGTCCATGGCTCCAATGGATCGATATAGGGAAAGATCAATTGGTCGATAAAATAAATGAGGGATTAGCTTCGGGATACGTACCCATGTCCATTGAAAGTTATCGAGTGTCCAGTGCACCTCGTTATAGCATCTTTCTAGCTCAGCGCCTGGAGCCCTTAGCACCAAAATTCACCAAAACAGGATCAGAGAATACATCCTTTATTCTTTGGGATGATGCCATCGAACAAGTAATGAAGGATTTCGATATCAAGGCAGGCTCGCTGGCAGTGGTGTATAAAGGACGACTGGTCCATGCCAGAGGATTTACCAATGCCTGGGAGGACTACCCAATTACCCAGCCCACAAGTTTATTCAGGACGGCGAGTGTTTCCAAGATAATTACTTCCATCGCAGTGCATCAATTGATAGAGGCGGGACGCTTTACCAAAGCAACTTACTTTAAGGATTTCATTCCTTCGGAAGTCAGTTCCGGTGAGAACGACAGATATAACGATATTACAATTGGACATGTACTTTCCCATACTGCAACCTTCCGGCGCAGTCATGGCTTTAGCAGGTCCATAGCCAAAAATTTAGGAGTGGATCTTCCCATAACGATCGAGCAAAAGCGATCGTGGTGCCGTAAGCGTACCTTACTAGACAGTATGGATGTTGGACAAAAATACGCTTACAGCAACTTAGGTTACACCTTGCTGGGCCAATTGATAGAAGAGACCGCAGGCCAGTCCTATTTCAATTATGCGAAACAGCATATTTTGTCTAGACTGGGGTTATCCAGACCTCAAATTGGTCGGGCGTCGGGAGATGCGCCAGGAGAGGTTCAGTATCAGCCCTATAGTCTTGATCTCGTTGGTAGCGCATTCGACATGGACGAAACCCTGGTGTCACGGGCATTCGATGGAAGGGATTATGCGCTCACACTTTCGAGTGGCGGGTGGACTGCCTCCACGGTGGATCTGGCCAAGTTGTTGGCAGCATTCCATTCCAATGTGGACAATCCATTGCTATTGGAAACTTCCGAAAATTCCATGCTTACTCCCACAGTTTCTATGGGATTTGGCGGGTTCTATGAGACGTATGGTTGGCCTACCAAGATTCGAAACAAAATTACCGGGGGCACGGTTCGTATTTTTTCAAAGGGCGGGGCCAGTTCAACGACGGCGGCGACTGTGCAATCAAGAGAAGATGATATTTCTTTTGTGCTGTTATTCAACAAGTCTAGTGCAAGTTACGATCCTTACACGGGAAGTCTTATTAATTATTTGCATGACCTGGCAGATCAGATGGATGAACATGACTTTCCAAATCACGACTTGTTTCCCAGTTATGGAGTGCCCTCATTTTAACTACTAAGGGGTGTTCATCCAAAGAAATTTAAAGATTCTCAGGGTTCAAATCATTGCCTGTTTTCACTATATTTGCGCCCTATGCAACTACACATCAAGGACGAGATTTCTCCACTAAAAGCGGTGATTTTGGGAAGCGCAAAAAGTAACGGCCCCATACCAAGCCCTGAAGATGCCTACGATCCTACTTCTTTGAGTCATATACTTGCCGGCACCTATCCTTTGGAAGACGACATGATCGAAGAGATGGAGGGGGTAGCCAGGGTGCTGGAACGTCATGGAGTTACCGTATACCGTCCTACGGTGCTGGAAGATTACAACCAGATATTCGCACGTGATATCTCCTTTGTGATCGAAGACAAGTTCTTTGTTGCCAATATCCTTCCCGAGCGAGAGCGAGAGATCGATGCACTGGAGCACGTATGGAAAGGAGTTCCGAAGGAAAATCGAATCCAATTACCCGAGGCCTGCCATATCGAAGGTGGCGATGTAATGCCATGGGGCGACTATATTTTTGTCGGGACCTATCGTGGAGATGACTATCCCGATTTTATCACGGCCCGTACCAATATAGAGGCCGTTGCGGCCTTGCAGGAATTATTTCCCAAAAAAATCGTGAAGTCCTTCAACTTAAAAAAATCCAATACCGATCCACTTAATAGTGCGTTGCATCTGGACTGTTGTTTTCAGCCATTGGGGAAAGGAAAAGCGCTGATCCACAAGGATGGATTTTTGGAAGAGGATGAGTACCAATGGTTGATCGATTTCTTCGGAAAGGACAACTTTTTTCATGTGACCAAAGAGGAGATGGCCGGTATGAATTGCAACGTGTTTTCTATCTCACCAGACGTGGTCATTTCGGCACAACACTTTACACGTCTCAACGAATGGTTACGCGAACAAGGATTTACCGTGGAAGAAGTACCTTATAAAGAAATCTCCAAGCAGGGTGGACTGTTGCGATGCTCCACCATGCCACTCAACAGGGGCTGATTTTGTTATGGGATGAACGTCCTAGGAGTTCTCAATCTCCCTAATGATCCGCGCTGGATTTCCAGCTACAAACACATTGTCCGGAACATCTTTGGTAACCACCGCTCCGGCACCTACCACCACCCCGTTGCCTATCGTCACTCCGGGGCATACGATGGCTCCACCACCAATCCAAACATCGTTGCCAATGGTAATGGGTTTGGCGTATTCCCGACCGGAATTGCGTGCCTTGGCTTCCAAGGGATGTGTGGCTGTATACAACTGGACATTGGGTGCAAACATGACGTTGTTGCCTATGCGAACTTCCATCACATCCAAAACGCAACAGTTGTAGTTCATAAACACTTGTTTCCCCAACTTGATGTTGTAGCCGTAATCGCAGTAGAATGGAGGCTCGATATAAAGGTCTGTACCCGCTTCTCCCATGAGTTCATAGAACAGGGCATCCCGTTCTGCCTTTCGATCTTCTGTTATGGCATTGATCTTCTGAAACAATAGCCTTGCCTCCAGACGTTCCTTCACAAGCAGGTCGTCCATGGGATTGTACATCTCACCGGCCAGCATTTTTTGTTTTTCGGTCATAAGAAAATTGATTGTTGAGGTCAATGGGCCTGGGCATGAAATATCCGTTGGCCATTATTTTTTCTGAAGAAGGAAAGTTACCGAAAATTAGCTAGTATGGCAATCTCAAAATCATGTAAATTTGTAGCACCAAAAACAGGGAATACATGTCGCAGATAACTGATACCATTTTAATGATCCGGCCGGTGTCATTTCGGCTGAATGAGCAAACCGCTGTGAATAATTATTTTCAGAAGCCGCTCGAATCGGTCCAGGACAATGAGGAGATTAACGAATTGGCTCAAGACGAGTTTGACCGTTTTGTGCTTACGCTCAGGGCCGTTGGTGTGAATGTGATCGTAGAAAGTGATCTTCTCGAATTGGACACGCCCGATTCGATATTCCCCAATAATTGGGTGAGTTTTCACCAGAACGGCTTTGTCGGCCTGTATCCTATGTTTGCAGAGAATCGCCGTCGCGAGCGCAGGGAAGAACTCATGGATAGGTTGGAGAACGAAGGTTTCCATATCGAAGGTTTTGTCGATTATACTTCCGCCGAAGAAGAGGAGATCTTCCTTGAAGGCACCGGAAGTTTGTTGCTGGACCGGGTGAACAAGCGCGCCTACTGTGCCTTATCGGCCAGGGCACACGAGGATCTCGTCATCGAGTTTTGCGAAGATTTCGAATACGATCCGGTGATGTTTACGGCCAATCAAACCTTCGAAGGAAAGCGACTGCCTATATATCATACCAACGTAATGATGGCACTGGCCGAGAATTTTGCCGTGATCTGCCTCGATTCCATCGACGAGAAGTCTGAACGAAAAAATGTGATCCGGCATCTCAAAGAGACCGGCAAGGAGATCGTTGCCATTACCGAAGAGCAGATGTATCAATTTGCAGGAAATATGCTACAGGTGCAGGGTGGCGATGGAAAGTATATGGTCATGAGTACAGCCGCGTTTAATTGCCTCACGCCGGATCAGATCGAGACGATGGAACGGCATTGCAAACTGGTTCACAGTGATCTCACCGTGATCGAATCTTGTGGAGGTGGCAGCGCGCGATGTATGATGGCCGAGGTGTTTCTACCCAAACAACACGAATTGGTGAGCTAGTTACCCATTTATTTTGGTTACTTTTAGCCTACTGCAAGCTACCAACTGTGAAAATACTTCGAATTGTATTGCTATTGGCCGGATTCGCCCTCGTATTATGGGGCATTACCGATTATGTGAACAATACCGATATCACTTCGGATCAGGCGTTGCCAAAAATCTTCCTTGGCTTCATCGCGGCATTGGCGTCATTACTGGCAAAGAACCGCCGATAGTGCGCTATGTCTTCAGCAGAAACAAAAGATAAACTAAATACAGGAAAGCCTAATTATTGATGCGGTCGAAGACGTAGCCTCCCTGTTCTGCCCCCCAAACCTGGACACCTTCCGAATCAAATCCCTGGTCCCAGGACTCTATGCGATCGGAGAGGATGGTTACCTTGGAAGTGGCGTAGGAAGCTCCTCTAAGGGTGCTTTTGCAGCGGTCGCTGTTGGTTTGCCCCGCAAAATGTTGGTCGCCCACTCGCTGCAGGATCACGGCGCAACCTTCGCGTAATTCCAGATCATTGGGTGAGATCGAATCGAAAGCTTCGGGCGTACGCCACTTCCCGATCCATAGCGAATC
>JBCCHR010000184.1:0-6237 GCA_039028655.1 Bacteroidota bacterium | reverse complement strand
TGGCAAGGTATCGCTCTACCAACTGAGCTATTCCCGCATACGGAAGTTTTGAACTGTCTTTCTGACAGGGACGCGTATTGTATCGACGAGTTTGCTAATGTTCACCTGTGGTTATTATACTGAGCTCAAATATGGTGGAATCTTAGCTGTATGGGGCAGGGTTCCGAGCTCGAAGGCTTTACTACTATATGCTTTAAGCGCTTATTCTTCCTCGGTCTTGGCCTCTGCCACCGCTTGCTTCTTGAATTTAGCGTACTTGTTCTTGAACTTGTCGATTCGTCCTGCTGTATCGATCAACTTGGACTTACCAGTATAGAAAGGGTGAGAAGTTCTTGAAATCTCCAATTTCACCAAAGGATACTCAACACCATCCACTTCAATGGTCTCTTTTGTATTGGCGGTCGATTTGGTTAAAAACACGTCGTCATTGGACATGTCTTTAAAAGCGACCATTCTGTAATTTTCCGGGTGTATTCCTTTTCTCATCGTCTTAGAATTATAATGCTCCTCAATTTTAAGTGTGCAAATTTAAGTAATAATTACAAATGCGCAATAGCCTGATGGTTTTTTTTATCATATTCCGAAGGAAGTAAAATTCATGGCGCCGTTGTGGCGGACTTCAGTACAAGAACAGATAGTGCCAAGGATATCTTACCATCACTTAGAGCGCGAATACCCGTATTTACTGCCTTTGCAAGATTTCGATAGCAATCACGTAACATTTTAGTACTTTTGCTATCTAACCTGACAAACCTTCCCGCCCTCGTTGGCGGGCCAAAAAAACTTCAAATTATGGACACAACTAACGTTTCTTTTAAAAAAAGTGCAACTAACTATGGCCTCATACTTGGGGGTGTGTTGGCAGTAACCGTTGCGCTTCTTTATTCAATAAGCCTTGAGTCGCTCACGAAGTGGTGGCTGGGAATTATTTTGTTCCTGGTTTCCCTGGTCTTCGGGATCATCTCGGTGGGTAAGGCGAAGTCCATCCTGGGTGGATTCATTTCCTTTAAACAGGCTTTTACATCCTATTTTATCACCATCGTGATCGGTTTGGGAATTAGCGTTCTCACAAGCATCCTAATTTTCAACGTGGTAGATCCCGGTGCGGCTGAATACCTCAACGAGCAAATTGTAGAGATCACCCGCAGTATGATGGAACGTTTTGGCGCACCTGAATCGGAGATCGATAAGGCAATAGCCGACCTGGAAGGAAAAAACAACTACTCCATGGGGAACCAACTTCAAAGTTTCTTTTTCCAAATCATCTTTTATTCTGTCTTTGGATTGTTGGTGGCGCTTATCATGAAGAGAAAAGATCCAAACGCCGCGTAAATAATGGATATCTCCGTTGTCATACCACTTCTCAACGAAGAGGAGTCGTTACAAGAATTACACCATTGGATTGCAGAAGTTATGCAGTCCAATGGTTTTTTATATGAAATTCTGTTTATTGACGACGGCAGTACCGACGGGTCCTGGAAGGTGATCGAGGAGCTCACCAAAAAAGATGCCTCGGTGCGTGGTATTCGTTTTCTGAAGAATTTTGGGAAGTCGCAAGCCCTGCATGCCGGATTTGCCCGAACCAAAGGCAAGGTAGTGGTTACCATGGACGCCGATCTGCAAGATAACCCGGAAGAGATCCCGGAATTGTACCAAATGGTGACCGAAGAAGGCTATCATCTGGTCTCTGGTTGGAAGAAAAAGCGATACGATTCGGTTATCGGCAAGAATCTACCTTCCAAACTCTTCAACTTTGCCGCACGCAAAACCTCAAAGGTGAAGCTTCACGACTTTAACTGCGGCCTGAAGGCCTATCAAAGTGATGTGATCAAAACCATCGAGGTAACCGGAGAAATGCACCGATATATCCCGGTGCTTGCCAAAAGTGCAGGTTTCGATCGCATTGGAGAAAAAGTGGTGCAACACCAGGCACGTAAATACGGTAAAACTAAATTTGGTATGGAACGATTTATTCGCGGTTTCCTAGATCTTATTACCATTTCCTTTCTATCGCGCTTTGGGAAGCGACCCATGCACTTATTTGGCGCCTGGGGAGCGCTGATGCTGTTGGTAGGGTTCTGCTTTGCACTCTACCTGGGAATCGATAAGTTGTTTATCAATCCAACAGGAAGACTCATCACCGATCGTCCGCAATTCTATATTGCACTCACGGCCATGATCCTCGGTAGCCAGTTCTTTGTGGCAGGCTTCCTGGGCGAATTGATCCTTCGCACCAAGAAAGGACAGCAGCACTATATCGTGGAAGAGGAGGTTTAGCTCGGAGCGGGGAGCACGGAGCTGGAAGTCAGAAGTCAGAAGTCGGAAGTCGGAAGTCGGAAGTCGGAAGTTGGAAGTTGGAAATCGGGAGTTAGAGGCAAATACAAAACGAAGGTAGGTTGATGTTCCTATTCCAAATTACCACATGAAATTCCTTCAGCACAAATCGTAATACTCCGTTAACAACAAGCTTTTAGTCGGATTCTTTCTCTATTTTTGCACTTTGAAACATCGCCATGAGATACATTGATCCTACCCTATTAGAAAAGGCCAATAAGTGGTTAACAGCCACATTTGATTCAGAAACACAACAAATTATCAAAGACCTGATCGCCTATGACAGCGAAACCCTCGAGGATAGTTTTTACAAGAGCCTGGAGTTTGGTACCGGTGGAATGCGGGGCATCATGGGAGTTGGCGATAATCGCATCAACAAATACACGCTGGGAAAAAACACTCAGGGACTTTCCCAATACCTGAAAGAGCAATTTCCTAACGAACCGATCCGGGTAGCGATCGCTTACGATTGCCGTCACAATAGTAAAAGCCTGGCCCGCACCGTAGCGGAGGTCTTCTCCGCCAATGGAATCGAGGTCTATTTGTTTTCCGACCTTCGGCCTACCCCGGAGCTGTCTTTTGCGGTACGGCATTTGGGTTGCCAGGCGGGCATCGTTTTAACAGCATCTCACAACCCACCGGAATATAACGGATATAAGGTGTACTGGCAGGATGGGGGTCAGTTGGCACCTCCCCAGGACGGCGAGATCATTGCTCTTATCAATACACTGAGCTACGACGATATCAAATTCGAAGCACAAGAAGATCTTATTACCAGCATCGACACCGAAGTAGATGAAGCCTTTGCTAAGGCTTCCATTAATGCCGGTAGTGTGGGAACCACAGCCGAGGCCAAAGCGGCACTAGGTATCGTATTTACCTCTTTACACGGTACATCGATCACCATGATCCCTAAAGTACTGGAAATGGCAGGTTACACCAACCTAACCATCGTCGAGGAACAAGCTGAACCCAATGGCGACTTCCCCACGGTGGAATCTCCCAATCCTGAGGAGCCTGCGGCCCTCAAAATGGCCATGGAACTGGCCGAAAGCAATGGAGCAGATATCGTGGTAGGAACCGATCCGGACTGCGATCGCCTGGGTATTGCGGTGCGCGACGGCGATGGCCGATTGAAAATATTGAACGGTAACCAGGCCATGATCATCAAATCGCATTTCCTTTTGGAGTACTTCAAGGGTCTTGGAAAGCTGGATGGGAACCAATTTATGGGTTCGACCATCGTTTCTACGCCCATGCTCCGAAAAATAGTAGAAAGCTATGGCGTACACTACAAAGAGGGACTTACGGGCTTTAAATGGATCGCAAAGATGATCAACGACTTCCCTGAATTGGAATTCATGGGAGGAGGCGAAGAGAGTTTTGGCTATATGGTAGGCGATTTTGTGAGAGACAAAGATGCTGTAACAGCCACCCTCCTTGCCTGTGAAGTGGCAGCTCAGAAAAAGGCGGCAGGAAGCAGTATGTATGATTACTTGCAGGAGATCTATCGCGAGTATGGATATTACAAAGAGCATCTAGTCTCCATGGTAAAGAAAGGAAAAAGTGGCGCTGAAGAGATCTCGGCTATGATGAAGGACCTTAGAGAGCATCCGCTTCAGAATATTGCCGGAAGCCGTGTGGTGCGCATCGAAGACTATCAAACCGCTGAAGCCAGGGATATGGTGGAAGCAACCATTTCGAAAATAAACATCCCTACTTCAAACGTATTGATCTATTATACAGAGGACGGCAGCAAGATCGCCGCCCGTCCTAGTGGTACCGCACCCAAGATCAAGTTTTACATGAGTGTGAACGGGACTTCCGAGGCAGCACTAGACCATAAGATCGCTGCCATCGTCGAGGACCTCAAGCTTAGTTAATGCAGTATTTCAGGAAAATAATCCGTTATGCGCTCCCGTACAAGAAATATGGAGTGCTCAATATCATTAGTAATATCTTCTACGCCTTGTTTAGCGCGTTGTCCTTCGTGGCACTCATCCCGATGCTCGATGTGCTTTTCGAGCAGGAAGACGAAAAAGTGGTACACGCAAAGCCTGTTTACACCGGTTTGCTGGATATCCTGGAATACGGGAAAGATTACATGGCCTGGCAGGTTCAGGAATATGCCGCCGATGATGCCTCCAAGGCGCTCATCGTAGTCATCTCTCTGGTAATTGTTTTGTTTTTGCTGAAGAACTTGTTCCGGTATCTCGCCATGTATTTCATTACCTTCCTGAGGAACGGCGTATTGAAAGATCTGCGAATCGCTTTATATGAAAAGACCATGGCGTTACCCGTCTCCTTCTTTTCAGAAAAAAGAAAAGGAGATATGCTGGCTCGGACGGGTACCGATGTCCTGGAGATACAACATTCTTTTCTTTCCATACTCGAATTGATCGTACGCGAGCCTCTTACCATATTATTTACCATCTTGATGATGGTGCTCATTAGTCCGCAACTCACCCTCTTCGTGTTTATCTTTATCCCCATCTCGGGCGTGATCATATCCTCGATCGGTAAATCACTCAAAAGTAAATCGGACCGGGTACAGAAGGAACAGGGTACCTTCCTTTCGATCCTTGAGGAAACCCTTGGTGGACTCAAGATCATTAAGGGTTTTAATGCTGAAAGGATCTTTGGAGCCAAATTTCAGGCCTCGGCCGAACGTTTTTACAAATATTCCAATTCGTTATTGAACAGACAAAACCTGGCTTCCCCAACAAGCGAGTTCCTGGGGATCGTCGTGATCGCCATCCTGTTGTGGTACGGTGGTAAGATGGTATTGGTTGACGGTAACCTGGACGGCAGTGATTTTATCGCCTATATGGGATTGGCCTACAACATACTTACACCCGCAAAAGCTATTAGCAAGGCCAGTTATAATGTAAAGAAAGGAAATGCAGCGGCCGAACGTGTGCTGGAGATCCTGGAGACTCCTACGAGCATAGTCGACGCTCCTAACGCCGTGGAGAAAACAAATTTCAATGAGGAGATTTCCATTGAGGGCATCTCCTTCAAGTATGAAGAAGACTGGGTCTTGGACGACTTTACTCTGAAGGTTCCAAAAGGACATACCGTCGCTCTTGTAGGGCAAAGCGGAAGTGGAAAAAGTACGATTGCCAATCTTTTGACCCGTTTTTACGATGTCCAACAAGGTAGCATTAAGGTAGATGGCATCGACCTCAAAGCCATGACACAAGGATCACTACGATCGTTGATGGGATTGGTCACCCAGGATTCTATTTTATTCAACGACACGGTAAAGGGTAATCTTTTGGTGGCCAGGGAAACTGCCTCCGATGATGAGATCGTCGCTGCCCTGAAGATCGCCAACGCCTGGGAGTTTGTCGAACAATTGCCGGAAGGTATCCATACCAACATTGGTGATAGTGGGAACAAACTAAGTGGTGGACAAAAACAACGCCTTAGCATCGCCAGAGCGGTTTTAAAGAACCCGCCTATCATGATCCTGGACGAAGCTACTTCTGCCCTGGACACAGAAAGTGAGCGACTTGTACAGGACGCCCTGGAGAAAATGATGGAAAATCGCACCTCGGTGGTCATTGCACACCGTTTGTCGACCATTCAGAAGGCCGATACCATCGTTGTTATGTCGAAGGGTAAGATCGTCGAGCAAGGCAAACATGCCGAATTGCTCGCTCAAAAAGGCACCTATTTCAACTTGGTGGAAATGCAATCCCTAGCCTAGAACATCCGGAAAAAGATATCGCATAAAAAAAGAAGCGGTTGGGGCTCCGCTTCTTTTTATTTCGGTTGCCACAATTGGGGCTCGCAGCAACCATTTACATAACTAGGTCTGATCAAATATATAGGGAAATCATTGAAAAAACAAAATATTAGTGTTTTTAAACGTATATATTTGCCGTTTATCGATGTTTT
>JBCCHR010000183.1:0-6269 GCA_039028655.1 Bacteroidota bacterium | reverse complement strand
TTTTTCATGACCGTATTCATACTTTGTGCACCACCGAAGCCCATAACAGAAATGTTTTCAATATTGGTCGGTGAAGGAGTATATTTTGTTACAAATCAGGGGTCCTTGCGAACGCGTTTCAGGAAGAGGAAGTTTTGCGGATTGATTCCCAGGCCATGCACCTTATTGTTCACAAATCGAATGGCCATATCGTAGTACAGCGGAACCACAGGTGCCTCGGCAACGATGATGGAATCCATTTTGGTGTAGAGTAATTTGCGCTCTTCGATATCGATTACCGAAAGAGACTGTTCGTACAGGCTGTCTATGGCGGTATTCTGATAATGCATATAATTGGGACCGTTGGGAGTAAAATTAGGACTGTAGAATAGAGACAGGTAATTTTCGGCATCGGGGTAGTCGGCCACCCAACTGGCGCGGAAAATGTCCAGTTCGCCGCTACTTTTCATTTGTCGCAGGGTCGACGGAGGCATCACGTCGATGTTCACCGAAATGCCGATCTTCTCCAACTCTCGCTGGATATACTCGCAAATGTCGAGGTACTGACTGTTGGTGCCGATGACGATCTCTGGCTTGGAATCCCCAGTTTCCTTCATGTATTGCTCGACGAGCGCCCTGGCTTTTTCCGGCTGGTAGGTATAGCCTTCAATCTCATCAAAGCCAGCCAACCCCTTGGGGATAAAGCCAAATTCGGCCGGAACTCCCATTCCGTTTCGCAAGTAGGTAACCATCTTCTGCCTGTCGAAGCCGTAATTCACCGCCTTTCGAAGCAACCTAGATTTGATCTCTGGAGTCCTGGCACCGGCAAAGAACCCAAGGTATTCGGTATTGAGATAGGGAGTGGTAATGAGCTTCACCCTGTCGGCGTACGCCTCCTGTAATTGCCCGGTCGTGGTAAGGATCTCATCTTTATAAGAGTTGTCGAGTCCCGACATAAAATCGATCTTCCCCTGTGTAAACTGGAGAAATTCGCTTTGTTTATCCGGTAGGAAAGTGATGGCAATGGCTTCAAGGTAAGGAAGTTGGGTTCCATTGCTATCCTTTTCAAAGTACATCGGATTTCTTCGAAACACCAGTTTCACGTTTTCTTCCCAAAGTTTGAATTGAAAGGGACCCGTGCCTATGGGATTGCGGCGAAATTCACTGCCAAAGAATGCTACGGCCTCTTCGGGTACCACAGAGAAATAACGCATGCCGAGCATCCCAATGAAGGGAGGAAATGATCTTTTGAGCATGATTTTTACTACGGAATCGTTCTCGGCTGTCACCAATTCCACGTTGTTCATAGCCCAGCCTCCGGGCGAAGCCACTTTGGGGTCTATCAGCCGATTGAAGCTATACACGAAATCCCGCGCATTCACCGTCCGGGTTCCCTCGATGCCAAACACCTGGTGTTTGTGAAAATAGACGTCCTGCCTGAGGGTAAAGTAGTAGGTGCAGGTACTATCAACGATCTTCCAGCTTTTGGCGATGTCCGGTTGCACATTGAGCGAATCATCCAATTGTACCAGCCCGTTGAACAACTGGTTGGAAGGCCAGATATTCTGCGGATTTCTTGCAAAGGCCGGATCCAGAGACGTAATGTTGCTGTGCTCGTTATACCTAAATACAAGGTGGTCGCGAGAGTTGGTGGTGGTGGTGGAGCATGCAAACAATGACATTGAAAGTATGCCGACCAAAAGAACCCTTAGAATTGGTCGGAAGTCGGAAGTCGGAAGTCCGAAGTATCTTTTCATCGAATGTTTCGCTTAAAAGTTACCATCATGTTCATAAGGTGATAACAGTCGTTATAAAGTTCGTCAATGTTCGAGTCTGACGTATAACTTCTGTGTCTGGCTTTGAGTAGGCAAGTTACAACTTCTGCCAGAGAACGAATAGCATAACCAACAAATCGTCTAAACTCTGGATTAGACTGGGAAATTGAACCTTCAGCAATATTCAATGCGATGGAATCGGCTGCCCTGGTTATTTGTTGTGTTAGATTGTACCGCTCTTTTTTTGGAAACAATGCAGATAGCTGTTGAATTTGCTCCCCGAGAACCATTGCTTTTTGCCAAATTATGATTCTTTCAAATTTAAAACTCATGTAGCTTAGAATTAATAGGGAGCTAACTCTGGGTTTCGAAGATAGAAATTCTTTTGATTATTTATTAATGGTTTCCGACTTCGGACTTCGGACTTCCGACCCTTGGAATTCCAACTTTTGACCAGTACGAGAATCCGTCGTATCTTTGTCGGCTACAAAATTAACGCAATGAACACCTCAAAGAAAGTCGCTTTTCACACCCTGGGATGCAAGCTAAATTTTAGCGAGACGTCCACTATTGCCCGTGGTTTTACTTCGGAAGGGTTTGATCGGGTGGATTTTGAGGCGCATGCGGATGTGTATGTGATCAACACCTGTAGCGTGACGGAGAATGCCGATAAGCGGTTTAAGACCATCGTAAAGCAAGCGCAGAAGGCCAATCCTGAGGCGTTCATCGCAGCGGTAGGGTGCTATGCCCAGTTAAAACCGGAGGAGCTGGCCCGGGTGGATGGGGTAGACCTGGTACTGGGAGCTACCGAAAAATTTAAGATCACGGGGTATATTAATGAGCTGTTGAGTCGGCCAGACCGTAGCAGAGGTCCGGGAGAGGTACATAGCTGTGACATCCAGGAAGCCGATTTTTACGTGGGGTCCTATTCTATAGGAGACCGCACACGGGCCTTTTTGAAAGTTCAGGATGGGTGCGACTATAAATGTACCTATTGTACCATTCCCTTGGCTCGTGGTATTTCGCGCAGTGATGCGTTGGATAATGTATTGAAGAACGCAGCCGAAATTTCGGCTCAGGGTATCAAGGAGATCGTATTGACCGGTGTGAACATAGGGGACTATGGCAAGGGGGAGTTTGGCAACAAAAAGCATGAACATACCTTTTTCGAGCTATGTGAGGCCCTGGACAAGGTGGACGGCATTGAGCGCCTACGAATCTCGTCTATTGAGCCTAATTTGCTCAAGAACGAAACCATCGATTTTGTGGCGAGCTCTCGAACGTTTGTACCACACTTTCATATTCCGTTGCAGAGTGGGAGCGATGAGATCCTCAAGAAAATGCGGCGACGCTATATGAGTGATCTGTACGTGGATCGGGTAACGCGTATACGAGAGGTGATGCCAGATGCCTGCATCGGTGTGGATGTGATCGTGGGTTTCCCGGGAGAGACCGACGACCATTTTCTGGATACTTATAACTTTTTGAACGAATTGGACATTTCCTACCTGCATGTTTTCACCTATTCGGAGCGGGACAATACCCCGGCAGCAAGTATGGATGGGGTAGTGCCCAAGCAGGTACGCAGCAAGCGCAGCAAGATGCTGCGTGGGCTTTCGGCCAAGAAACGTCGGGCTTTTTATGAGCGTCAGTTAGGGACTCGGCGTACGGTTTTATTTGAAGGGGAGAACCGCCTGGGATATATCCATGGATTTACAGAGAACTATGTTAAGGTTAAGGCGCCCTGGAACCCGGAGTTGGTGAATACCTTACACGAAGTGGTCCTCAAAGAGATCGATGAGGATGGAATGGTGCGCTTTGATTTTGTAGCTGCCGAGGTCCTGCGCTAGTGATAGGAGTGGCGTCTCCTGGAGTAGTCGTGTAGTGAGCTTCGCTCTACTACTAACGGCACTACAGGAACACAACGGATAGCACGGTCGTGAAGTGTACCGAAGGTGCTACTTCACGGAGCGCCCAAACAATAAAAAAAGGATCGCTAGATGCTAATTCCAACCGGGAGCAAGTCTTTGTATTTACGACGATTGCGCCTCATGAAACCAGCGATTTCGGGACTGGTGGGTACGAGACTGATACCCCGATTTTGCACCTCTTCGAACACTGCTTTGATAAAAATATCACGGAACCCTTGCTCTTCCATGTCTTCAGGCATGTCGTATTTGGTGAGGAAGATCTTTCGGTCCTGGAGTGCGTATTCGATGCGCGCCATGTTGTCGCCTACCTCAAGTTCGAATTGTCGCAGGAATTCGTTGTCGGTAATTTCAACATCTTCAATCATAGGGAGTAAGATTACAATTAATTCATTGGTGTTTCGATGAGCAAGACCCGACTGCCCGCTTCTGCCGAAAAGGAGATCTCTTGAGTGTCCCATATTCCAATGGCGTCGCGGCGGCCAAGCCTCTCATTGTCAACTTCGACGGAGCCAACTATCACCAGGGCGTAAATGCCATGCCCGTCTTGTTGCAGCGTATATGTTGTTGTTGTTTTTTCTGAAAATTCTCCGATGTTGAAATAGGCTTGTTGGTGGATCCACAGATCGCCGTTGGCGGCTTCGCTCCTGGGTCGAACTACGGTACTGAAGGTGTTGGGCTGGATGGTATCGGCGATCGTTCGCTGATCGTAACGCGGGGATACGTCTTCGGTTTCAGGATGCATCCAGATCTGGAAAAGTTTGAGAGGTTCTTTCATGCTGGCGTTCATCTCGCTGTGCTCGATGCCACTGCCGGCACTCATGACTTGAATCTCTCCCGCGGCAACCACGCCTTCGTTACCCATGGAATCTCTGTGCTTCACGGCACCCTCCTGCGGAATGGTAATGATCTCCATATTTTGGTGGGGGTGACGGGAAAAACCCATGGCCGGGGCGATCACGTCGTCGTTGAGGACTCTTAATAATCCGAATTGCATCCTATTGGGGTCGAAGTAATTGGCGAAGCTAAAAGAATAATTGGCCTGAAGCCATCCGTAATCCGCTGCGCCTCTGGTACTTGCTGGATGTAAAATCTTTTTCATTAATGTCCTCAATGCGGGGTGAGAATTCTATCTTTGCCTGCAAAGTTACAAAAAATAGACCTGCCTTAGACGTATCGACCTGTTAAAGCCTGATGAGCAAAGAGAAGATCCATATCTATTTCGTCCCCGGACTTGCCGCTAGCAAGGAAATCTTCAAAAACATTCGTTTGCCCGAGGAGCGGTTCGAAGTACATATTCTTTCCTGGTTGATCCCCGAGGCCGGAGAGTCGCTCTCGCAATATGCGGAACGCATGGCGGTCGGCGTTAAGGAGCCGAATGCGGTGTTGGCCGGAGTGTCGTTTGGTGGGGTCATGGCCCAGGAGATGAGCTCCTTTTTATCCCTTCGGAAACTGATCATTATCTCAAGCGTAAAAACGCGATTCGAATTACCGAAACGGCTCGTCTTTGCCCGTAAAACGGGTGCTTACAAACTCTTGCCAACAGGCTGGGCCCTGAGTGTGAAGGATCTCACCCGGTTCGCTATTGGTCCCAGGAGCAGAAAGCGCTTGCGCCTGTACCAGGAATATCTGTCGGTTCGGGACAAAGCCTATCTCGATTGGGCGATAGAACAGATGGTGTGTTGGGATCGGGAACAAGAAGTGGAGGGGGTGGTCCATATCCACGGAGACGGCGATATTGTGTTTCCTATCAAGTACATCCAGGGTGCCCATTTGATCGAAGGTGGGACTCATGTGATGATCCTTAACAAGGGCAGTAAGGTGAGTAAATTGCTTGAAAAAATTATGGAGAACTAGGAATATGACCTAAAGAATTGGTTATATTTAAGAAAAAATTTACGTAATGAGTATTCTGTCGAAAATTGGTTTAGCAACCGTACTGATTGGGGTGGGTGTGTTGTGTACCAATGCTGTTCAAGAGCCCCAAGATAAAGATTTGAAAGTTGTAGCGGAACCTGTGATGCAGCAGGTGGATAAGAATTATAACGTATATGCCCTGGAGATTCCGGATGAAATGGACTTTGCAGGCGAGCGTGTTCCTCTGGAAAATCCTGATATACGAGAACGATTGGATCGCGAATTATTGGTAAATACCTATTGGCAGTCCAATATGCTGATCATGATCAAGCGAGCCAATAAGTACTTTCCTCTAATTGAGCCTATGCTTGCCGAATACGGCTTGCCGGACGATTTTAAATACCTCGCCATCGCCGAAAGTGGCCTGGACAATGTTCGCTCTCCTGCGGGTGCTGCAGGTTTTTGGCAGTTTCTAAAGGGAACCGGGAAGGAATATGGCTTGGAGATCAACGACTATGTTGATGAGCGTTATCACTTGGAAAAGGCGACCAAAGTAGCCGCCAAATACCTGAAGAGCTCCAAAAAGCGATTTGGAAGCTGGACCGCAGCCGCCAGTGCCTATAACGCAGGTAACGGGGGTATTTCCAAGCAGATGAAGCGACAGGGAGTGGACGATTATTACGATTTGTTGTTGAACAATGAAACGAGCCGTTATGTTTTTCGAATTCTG